>JANMSP010000290.1:0-3143 GCA_031389475.1 Pyrinomonadaceae bacterium | reverse complement strand
CGACGCCGCAGTTTGGGTGGCAGCCGCATGAAACTTGTCCCCACTCGTTCTCAGGCCCGTGGACGACGTCCGCAAAATCGGCAAACGCTCCCATCAAGGAAAGCGGGACCCAGTCGCGTGTCGGTTCTGTGATGCCCACCTGATCCTGAACGTCGTGAGCAAGGTGAGCAAGCGTATAGCGCTGCTGCAGGCGACGCTGTTCGGTGATCAGCTCGTCGCGGCCGGTAAACGAAACCGGCTGGAACGCGATGAACGAAATTTTCTTTGGATTTTCGAGAGCGAATCGAATGATCGTCCCGACCTGATCGTTGTTGACGCCGTTGACCAGCGTTGTGACGAGGATAATATCGACACCTGCTTCGTGCAGATTGTTGATAGCTCGGAGTTTGACGTCAAACAAATTACCGATCTGGCGATGCGAGTTAGCATCGTTGCCGATACCGTCGAACTGTAGATAAACAAAACGAAGACCTGCTTCGGCGGCTTCGCGGCAGAATTCTTTTGATTTTGCGAATTCGATACCGTTGGTCGCGGCCTGCACCGAGTTGTAGCCGACTTTGCGGGCATAGCGGACGGCATCAAGGAAATACGGGCTTAAAGTAGGCTCTCCACCCGAATACTGCACCGACATCTGGCGGCGTGGCTTGATCTGGATAGCGTTGTCGAGAATCTCGGAAACATCTTCCATGCTTAATTCATGAACGAAACCAACCTGGTTGGCGTCCATGAAGCACGGATCGCACATCATGTTGCAGCGGTTGGTCAGATCGACCGTAAGAACCGCTCCGCGGCCGTACTTGACCGACGAAGTGCCGTGATTGTGAAGCTTTTCGTCATTGTGCGATTCAATATCGCGGCCCGGGAAAAGCGATTCGATATGCTGCAGAAATTTGGCGTCGATCGCCATCATGTCCTCGAAATGACCGTGTGTCGGGCAATCTTTGATCATCCAGACCTGATTGTCGCGTTCAATGATCTGTGCCTTGATCTCGCCGACATTTTCGTTAATCAACGCCGAAACTTCGCGGGCGCCGGAGAGGATCTCTTCACGAGCCTCGATCACGCAGTTAGGGCAAAGCGAATCGGTCTGCCGCGGAAAGCCAAGTGTCGGCTTCGACTTCTGCCATGATTTGAGCAAAGGCTTATCCGACCATTTCGGGATAAACGATGCATTTGGCTTATACTGGTTGACCGATCTAACGGCCCCGAACAGGCCCTTCGCAACGTAAGTCAGCCCTTTCTCAAAATGTTTAACGGGTCTCATAATAATTATATTCTCCACACAATATCAACATCATTCCATTCTGCGCACGGGCGCCGTATGACAGGAAATGTTGCAAAAGCTATGCCATCGATAGCCTCCTGAATACAGCGGTAAGCGATAGCGAACTAATAATATAGACCTTCTAAATCGTTCTTCCCAAGTAGAAGCCACAGGCGTCAAAATGACACAGAAACGATTAAATACGGATATAGTCTTATTATGACACACATAATTGCTCTGAGTATTCTTACCGTCGAATCTAAACATGGACGCCAAAGACGTTAAAATTCGTCATCTAAAACTGGATTTCGCTCCTATAATTTAGACTGAACCCCCCAACATCGGGAATAGGTAGATTCCTGCACCACATTCTGTTTGGACAGGATTAAGCATAATTAATCAGTTGCTTTACACCATCTAACATTAATTCTCTTGAGGCCACACGCAAGGTCTTTGTCTCAATTTTACTAACGAGTTGATTGATAAGTGGGGAAATGTTATACAGTTCACCAATTGTTCATATTAAGCGCTCCTTTTATCTCTTACATTAAGATCAAAATGTTAATTATATGTAATAGTTATAGTTAGAAGAAGTGAGAATGTCTTTACAGTGATTTATTTTTGTGTTACATTTTCACTCACTTCAAGGGAACTTGGGTCATACTCCTCAATCACGCGGGCAATCAGCAGAAGTTGTATAGAGCGATTTAGATTTAACTGGAAGTACTAGTTCGTAAGTTTTTCAGGGTTTATCATTATGTCAATCCGCTTTGGCACGTCCGGCTGGCGAGCAGTAATAGCAGATGATTTCACGTTTGTGAATGTCAAACTGGTTACCGAATCGATCTGCAGCTATCTGAAAAACAGCGGCGATTTCGGCTCGAAAAAGTTGATAATCGGGCATGATTCGCGGTTCATGGGTGAAAAATTTGCAGTGGTTGCGGCTGAGATCGCGGCCCGAAAAGGCTTTCAAATTCTGCTCTGCGAAAACCCGACACCGACGCCGACGATCTCAAACGCGATAGTTGGCGAAAAAGCGGCGGGTGGGATGAATTTTACAGCATCGCACAATCCACCGGAATATCAAGGGATAAAATTCTCGACGGCGGATGGAGCACCGGCTCTTCCGGAAATCACGAAACAAATCGAAGACGGCATTGTCAATAAAGTAAGTGTCGAAGATGCGAGTGGCGGGTCGGTTGAAAATTACGATGCTCGTCCGGCTTATCTGGATGATTTGAAAACCAAGATCAGATTCGATGTGATCGCCGCAGCCAGGGGCAGATATTCCTACGATGCATTGTGGGGAACGGGACGCGGTTATTTGGATAAGGTACTGCTTGATCACGGTTTAGAGGTCGAGACTATTCACGATTGGCGTGATGTGACATTCGGGGGCAAGTCGCCGGAGCCGGGCGAAGATCATCTGGGCGAACTAAAAGCGGCGGTGACGGGCAAGAATTTGACGCTCGGCCTCGCCACGGATGGGGACGGTGACCGGTTCGGGATCATTGACAGCAACGGGGTGTTCATCACGCCGAATCAATTGGTGGCTTTGCTTACGGATTACCTGGCCGAGAGCCGCGGATGGAAACAAGGCGTAGCCCGTAGCGTTGCAACTTCGCACCTCGTGGATCGTGTAGCAAAAGACCGGGGCTTGAAGCTTTACGAAACGCCGGTCGGGTTCAAATTCATAGGCGAATTGATAAATAAAGACGAAATTATTCTTGGCGGAGAGGAATCCGCTGGTCTTTCGATACGCGGGCATTATCCGGAAAAAGACGGCATCTTAGCCTGCCTGCTGGCCGCTGAAGCAGTTGCCGCACGCGGGAAGAGCTTAACGGAGCAATTAAAGGATTTGACGGATCGGGTTGGCAGC
>JANMSP010000275.1:0-14734 GCA_031389475.1 Pyrinomonadaceae bacterium | reverse complement strand
TCGACGGTAATCGGTAAATCAACGAGTGCCTGAACATTCGAATTTACAACCTTCTTGAAATTCGCGGCCTCGACTTCAAGCTTATAAGTCGAAGGCGGTATGCCCGGAAAGTTGAATGCTCCATCATCAGTGGTGACCGTGGACCGGTTAAAACCCGTGTCAGGATTTATAAGGGTTACAGTCGCACCCGCAACTGCGGCTCCATTTTGATCGGTGACGGTTCCACGTACACCTGACGTTCCTGCTTGGCCGTTGATGTTGCTTGAAAGGCACATCGAGAGCAGAAGAAGTGTCAGAAGCGATAGGAATTTAGTACTTGTAAAGCTAAATTTCATAGGTCCTCCTAAATTGTTAAAAAAGACGGTTATATGAACGGTTGGAATCGACTGCGAACAACGCATTTTTCGTTCCAGTTATTTTAATAGGAGTAAACACCCGTAAAATCAATGGATTAGTGAATAAGTCAATTTGTTAGCCTAATTTATTGAATAGTTTTTTGGACAATATTCAAATTTTCGGGTATTTGAGTTGTCGGCATTATACAGTTTTTAATTTAGTTGTCCAATGTAGCACCGATTTGACGGCGGTGGCGGCGGTTCCGGTGGCGGTGCTGATGGTGGGGGAAATTGGGTTTGCGGCGTCGCCGGTTGCGAAGATGCCGGGGGAGTTGGTTTGGCATAGGGAATTAGTCAGGATGTAACCGCTGCCGTCCAGATCAATTTGACCGTTTAGGATTTCGGTGTTGGGCTGGACGCCGATCCGGATGAGGGCGATATCGGCGGAGAGTTCGCGGGCTTTATCGGTTTGCAGATGCTGTACGCTTACGGAGTTGAGTTTCTGCTTTCCTGCAAATTTCTTCACAATCGTATTTGTCAGAAGTTCGATTCCCGGGTTTTCTTTTATTTTTGCGAGAAACTCTTTTCGCGCGCGAAATTCGCTGCTTCGGTGGACGACGAAAACTTTTTTCGCAAATTCGCCGAGTATCAGGGCGTTTTCGATTGCCGCGTCGCCGCCGCCGACGATTACAACCGTTTTGCCCGCTGCGTTTTCGCGGTATTTTGAACCCGAGTCTATAATTCCCTTTTGCCGGAATTCCTCTTCGCCCGGGACGCCTAATTTTCGTCGCCTTACGCCGGTGGCGATTATTAGGGCGGAATATGACAAGACTTCACCGCTTTTAAGAAGCAGGCTTTTATCGGCGGCATTTACCTCCGCAACATTAGCACTCAAACGCTTTACAAAATTCCGTCTCTCAATCGACTTAAGGAAAATATCGCGCAATTCGCGTCCATTTGCAGTTTCGATGCCGATATAATTTTCGATCCGGTTGTGGATGCGCAAAAGCTGCCCGCCGAACTCGGCTTCTTTTTCGAGTAAAACCGAGCTCATGCCCAGTTCCGCACACCAAAGCGCCGCCGAAAGCCCGGCCGGGCCGCCGCCAATCACCATTACATCCGAAGTATGTTGTTTTTCTTTCATCTGGAAATGGCAGAAGCCTGCCCGTCAGGGAGGGATCTCTTCAGCACCAACCGTAAGAAAGCCCTCCCTGACGGTCAGGCTTCTGCCGGAAGCAAATTATTGTCATTTTGGTGCGCCGCTTTTTGTCACTTACGACCGTCCGGCCCGCGTCAACTTGACCGGTTTTGACGTCTTGAAAAACGCTCCAGCGTCAATCTTTAAGGCTTAACCATCCTTTCTAACAATCGTTTACGTGCCTATTTCCTTTTGGCATTTGTTTTGCAAACGCATTTAGGTTGAGATTGGGCACAGCTCCGATTCTTCCATTCAATTTCAATCCTATCCGAAGCGCTTCGCATAACCATATCACTTTATGAGATTAGAACTTGAATACCCACCCTCGTCAGCTACATTCGCCGGGTCCGCCGAAGTTGAAACCGTACATTCGGAAGACGCTGCTGAAAGCCTTCGCGAAGGCATAAAGGCTGCTCAGGCCGGAAACCGCGGTCGCGCCCGCATGTGCCTAAAGCGTTCAGCCGAACTTGATGCAGGCAATGAGAGTACATGGCTATGGTTGGCGTCGATAAGTGAATATCCTGAGGAACTGCTGGTGTTTTTGAGCAATGTCCTCGCCATTAATCCGGAAAATGCAAGGGCTCTCGAATGGACGGCCGCCACCAAATCCCTTCTTGCAAAGAATCTTGTCCAGCGCGGAATAGACGCGGCTGAAAGCGGTCTGTCCGACACGGCCGTCGAATATTTTAACCAGGCTTTGGAACACGATCAACAAAACTGTATGGCCTGGCTGTGGATGGCTTCGGTTACCGGTTCGAACGAAGAAAAGATGGTTTATCTGGAAAAAGCCTTGAGCATAGAGCCGGAAAATGAAGCCGCTATTGCAGCGTACGAAGCAATAAAACTCGAGACAAATCAAAATCTTCTCTCGGAAGCCCGAAACGCCGCGATCGCCGGCAGCACGAGCGACGCAAATGATTTGATCGATGCAATCATAGCTGAAACACCCGATTCTGAAGAGGCATGGGTTCTGCGGTCGCATCTGGCGCATAGTTTTGAAGAAAAAATAAGCTCCTTCGAACAGGTTTTAGCGATCAACCCGGATAGTTCGGTCGCACGGGCTACCATCGATTCCCTGCAATCGATTATTGCCGCCGCTGCCCCGGCGGTTGTTGTACAAGAAGATGTAGCTGAAGAAACGAACGTTCCCGGGGATCTGGAAGCCGCGGAAAGCGCACTTCAGTTCCAATCACGGGAAGAAGTTACCAAGGAATACGAAGTTTCGGAATTGACCGCACCCGAAGTATTCGAGGAAAGCTCACTCGAGCAAACATTCGCACCCGACAGAAATCCGACGGAAGAATTGCAGTTCCCCGACGGCATCAGCGAAGAAGTCCAGCGGGACATGATGAACAGCTCCGCCAATTTTAAGGCCGACCTTTCGACGCAGACGTTTAAATTCAGCGACGTCGAATATTCGTTTGATGAAGTCGAAACGCCGGTAGGCGAAAAAGAAATCCCCGCTGACGAAGAATCTTTATCTAGTGCAGAACCGGCGGTAGCTGTCGAAGAACCGACGCTCGAACTCGCGGCAGCTGAAACTACCTCTTTCGAAATGGCGGCTGACCTTACGCACGATGTGCTTGAAGAAGTATCGCCGATAGAGTTTGATTCGGAATTGGAATTGAGCGTGAGTGAAGTACCTGTATCGACGTCCGAAGATATTCCGGTACAAAACGATTCAGAAGACGACATTCATCTGACGCAGCCGGCACATTACGATTACGATGCGGATGGCATCGTCGCAAATTGGGACGAGTCGCTGGCGGATGATCCGGCAAAGCTCATAGCAGCCGAAAAAGTACAGAACGAACTCAGTTTGGTTTTTGATGATGAGGTGCCCGCGTATAATGACGGCATTCCAATGCCATACGCCGAGCTGCCGGACATCAATGAAACTAACGCCCCGGCCGTGAATCCGTTTGAAATGGCAGTGCTCGATTTTGACCGTGAGGGCATTACTCTTGCCGAATTCTCCATTTGCCCATTTTGCAATACCGAGAATGATTCCCACGCATTCACCTGCAACAGCTGCATGGCGATTCTCACGCTTTCGGATCTTGAAATGCTGCTGGCAAATCAGCATGCCGATAAATTCATCCTTCGCGATGCGGTCGAGAAGATGGAACGCGAGAGAAATACGCGCGAATACACCGAAAGCGAACTTACAATGCTTGGCGTCGGCCATCTTAACCTGCGTAATCTTCAGTCCGGCTACATGTACCTCAGTGAAGCTTCGCAGATGAATCCGAACAACGTGGTCTTATCGAGTCAGGTCAACGCCCTCCTTATGAGGCTCGGAGAGATCAAGAAGCAGGATGAGGCTTACGACGCGATGCCCAAAGGCAAGAAGATCCTTGTCGTCGATGACAGCCCGACGGTTAGGAAGCTAATCGCCGGCAAGCTGGAAAAATCCGGCCACGATGTTTTCTGCTCCAACGATGGCGTGGAGGCAATGGAACGCCTTCAGGACCTCGTGCCCGACCTGATCCTGCTCGATATAACGATGCCGAGAATGGACGGCTACCAGGTATGCAAACTTATACGCACAAATGATGCGACCAAGCATGTGCCGGTCGTGATGATCTCCGGAAAGGATGGTTTTTTCGATAAGGTGCGTGGCCGCATGGCCGGAACGTCCGGTTACATTACAAAGCCTTTCGGCCCGGAAACTCTGATGAAAGCTGTTGAAACATACCTTACACACACTGCTCAGGCACCGAAAGACTAAGAATGGATCCGAACTTCGAATTAGACCTGGTTGATTTTATAGAGCCGCCCGTTTCCGTAACCGGCGATGAAGATTTCGCGGCACAAAAATGCGAAAGGTTCATCGCCTTTTACTTCGGTCAAGGCCTATTTTGCGTTCGGGCCGAAGCGGTCGCCGAGGTAATTCACGCTCTTCCCATGGCGGTGCTCCCGAATGCTCCGCGCGGCATTTCAGGCATTACAGCTATGCGCGGCGAGGTCGTTGCCGTGTTGAACCTAAAGGAATTGATTAATGAAGAAGGCGGAGGAGCTCATTCGAAATCGAAGATGGTCGTTCTTCGAACGGTGGAAAATCATACGCAGTTTGCGATTCCCGCCGACCGGATGCACGAAGTAATCTTACTTCCCGAATCCGAGATCGAAAGTCAAAACGAGCTTGTCAGGCAAGTGGATCACGAAGGCAATACGTATATGGTGATCGATACCGGAATGCTTTACGCGGAGATTGCCGCACATATAGGGTTATTGGAGAGCAGTTGATGGCAAGTAATTCAACCGATCAAATGTCGAATTCGCTCCGGGGCAGAATATGGCTTGCCGTGGGCGCTTTGGCCGTCTTGAACTGCGTCTTTGGACTAATCGCCTATTTGGCGTCGTCCTTTTTTACATCGAGCCCGTTTTTTATATTTTTTATTGCTTTTGCCGCGACCTCTGCATGCACCGTTATATTCGGCCGGTGGATGTCCGAGGAGATCCTGCGGCCAATCGAAAAGGTAAGTCTTCTAGCCAAAAGCCTCGAACGCGGCTCCGCTGTATCGCTGCCCAAAACGACGGGTGCCAGCGAAACCGATGAGCTGCTTCAGACGCTTCACCGCAGCAGCCGGCAATTGCAGAATCTGATCGGAATGATGGATGGCGTTTCATCCGGCAACACGGAAGCTGCTCTCAAACCTATCGAAAATGCCGACCGGTTGAGTGCCTCATTCCAGAAACTTGTTTCGAAAGTGACTGACTCGGTTAATGCGAGAAACGAGCTGACCGAACTTCAAACTGCCGTTCGTCAATTAGCGTCTGACCTCTCAGTTCTTAGAAACGGTAACTTGAATGTCGAAATTCGAGGCGATTTCGCTGCGACCAGGGAGATTTCCGACGCGGTTCGAATGCTTGTATCGCGACAAACTGAACTCGTCCGGCACATCCAGGCAAATTCAGCCGACGCGGATCGGTCTGCGATCGAAGCCAAAAAGTTCGTCCGCGTAGCTATCGAGAATGATGAAAACCGGACCCGCAAGTTGAAACGCGCGGCCGACGCATTCAACCAAAACCCGCTTCGTATCGACCAATTATCCGCCGAAATGTCATCGGCATTATCCGGCGTCGATAAATCGGCGGGCGATTTCGAAACCGGAAAGCAATCAGCACGCGAAGGCTTGGATTCCATTCAGGCACTTCGTAAAGAAATTACCGCCGCCTCGCAAAAATTGCAGCGGATTGACAGCCAATCCATCGCAATCACGAAGGTTTCGAAATTAGCCGATGACCTTGCACGTCGGGCCAATCTGGTTGCTCTCAATGTTTCCCTTCAGGCCGGTTCCGCAACCGGTGGAACCGTCTCGCTGATCGCCGACGAAATTGCATCCCTTTCCGAACGGGCGGCAACCGTAAATAAGGAAGTCATGGTGATCAATGAAACGATCGCGAGCGAAGTGGACCAGGCCCAAAGAGCTTTGAAAACGATTACGGCCTCCGTCACGGATATTTCCGTCATTGCCGCGAACGGCGATGAGGCGTTGGGCCGGCTTTCACCGTTTTTTGAAGGCCTTGTGCAATTCCCTTCGAAGATCGAGGCCGGAAAGAGCGACATCTCATCTGAATCGCGGCGGCTATTGTCGGTTCTGGATGAATGCGCGTCGGACATGGACGATAGCGGGGCCAACCTAAAGGAATGTGAAGAGATTATAGCGAAGTTCACCGTGCCGCTCGAAGAGTTGCGCGATTCGGCCGCAAGGTTCCGAATTTCGCATCACGCCCAACCGGCCGCGATCGCTTTTGCGGCCGACGAAGATTTCGGTACGCACAACGACAATGCTCAAAATCCTGAATCATTTGAATTGACGGGAGAAAACTAGCGGCTAATGGAAAACCCAATGTGGAATTTAATGGTAAAAGCTGCTTCGATAACCGCGGCGATACTGCTCGTGCTCGGTACAGCACTCATTTTTGCGTCGCATTTCGACTGGACGGAAAATAAAGGTACTGCGCTGGTAACGCTTTTGTTCGCAGTATTGATAGCCGTTTTCTCGCTAATCACGTCGATCCTTTCGAATGATCTAATGAAACGCGAGCTGGCACATGCCGCCGATGCGGTGCACAAGCTTTCGCAGGGAGAATTGTACGACGGGAATCACAAGGGCGAACTGATGGAATCGCTCAAAAATCTTTCTGACTATATTAAAAATAAATCCGCCGCTGCCGCCCGAATAGCCGACGGGAATTTATCCGAAAATAACCTGCCTGTTTCCGATTCAGACGTGCTCGGTCACGCTTTTCAAAATATGGTCGAAAAGCTTCGGACGCTCGTTCAAACGCAGGAAACGCGGGAACGCCTTCATAATTCGGTGAAAAAGCTTTTGTGTGAAGTTTCCGACGTCTCCGCCGGCGACCTGACCGTGCAGGCCGAGGTCGGGCCGGAAATCACCGGTGCAATTGCCGACGCCTTTAATTCGATGACGCACAACCTGCGTTCGCTGATCAAGCAAGTCAAAGACATCACGCAGCAGGTCGGCACCTCCGCGACCGCCATCAGCGACACGACTGAACAGCTTGCCCACGGCAGCTTGATGCAAGCCTCCCAAATCTCGCGGACGACCACCGCCATCGCCAACATGGTCGTGCAGATTCAGGAAGTTTCGGAAAACGCTACCCTTTCGGCAAAGGTTGCGGGCCAATCACTCAACAACGCCCGTTTCGGAACAAAATCCGCCCGTGAGAATATCAATGCGATGCACTGTATTAAAAAGCAGGTGCAGGAAACCGCAAAACGGATAAAAAAACTCGGCGAACGCTCTCAGGAGATCAGTCAGATAGTCAGCCTCGTATCGGATCTTTCGGACCGAACCAGTCTGCTTGCATTGAACGCTTCCCTTCAAGCTTCCGCCGCCGGGGCTGCCGGTTCTGGGTTCGCCATCGTCGCCGAGGAGGTCGAACGCCTTGCCGAACGTTCTAACAAGCTGACTCAGCAGATCTCCGCGTTGACTCAGACAATAAATGTCGAGACAAAGGAAGTTGTGGCGTCGATGGAAGAAACGATCCACGAGGTGATCGTCGGCTCCGCGCTGGCCGATAAGGCGGGTCAATCACTGGTCGAGATCGAACAGGTTTCCGCCACGCTGGCTGACCTTCTGCAATCCATTTCCGAATCGGCAAAGGTGCAGGCAAAAAACTCCGCCGATATTTCCGGTGCGATGTCGAGCATTTCCGAGGTTACGGAACTCGTGCAATCCGGCTCTAAACGTGCCGCCGAATCGGTCCGAACGCTGGTCGAACTTTCAGGCAGCCTGCGAACGTCAGTTTCGCCGTTCAAACTGCCTCCCGAGATGAACGCTCAGGCGACTCCGGAGAATAGTGTTTTTGTAAACTAGTGCGGTGTAACCTACATAACTGTATGAATAGTTTAGCCACGAATTACACGAATCCCACAAATAAAAGAAAACCAATCAGTGTCATTGGTGTAATTCGTGGCTAATACTCAAAAAACTTAGGTTACACAGCACTAGCGGTGTAATTTTTTTTCAAAATGGAAACCGAACCTCTATTATCATTTGCCGCCGAAGCCGAGAATATGCTCCAAAGCATTCGCGGCGGAATTATGATATTTGCCCAGGACGGCAGATCCCGAGGCGATCTGGGGTCGTCCCTGCGAAGTGCCCGAACCCTTAAAGATTCCGCCTTGCTGCTGGGTCTAACCGACATTGCAAATGCCGCTCAGGTATTGGAGATACGGATAGGATCGTCAATCGTTTCCCGCGATCAGATACCGCACCAAAGGGCCAACGACCTGCTCGATATGCTGGCGGCCCTTGGGGCATCCGTTGGGAGGCTTCGTTTGGATTCGGACAAATTTGGATTTGATGTTTCGAATTTTGTCGATGAATCGTTCGACATTTTACAGATCGCGGAATCGGCGGACGCAATTGAGCTGATAGAATTGGACATGGACGACTGGGGCTCGGATGCGGCTGCCGACACAAGCAGTTTTGAGATCGATGCCGAAATGCTTGAGATATTCGCCGGCGAGGCATACGAACTTCTGAGGAATATTGAGATCAGCCTCGATACGCTCTCCAGATCGCCCGATGACCGGGACGCTCTCTGGGAGATTCGCCGTAACGCACATACATTCAAAGGAGCCGCGGGCATTGTCGGCTTCAAAAAACCGTCGGAGCTCGCCCACCGCATTGAAGATCTGCTGGATTATTTGGCGGAAAACGAAGTGGGGCCGAATGAGGCCATTTTCGGCTTGCTAACGAGATCGACGGAATGCCTTAAATCGCTTACCGCCGGCGAAAACACGCCGCAGGTCGCCGAAAAGATCGCCGCTGTTTACGAAGATTTCGATGCCGTCTTTTTACAGCTAAAAAATCATTCAGTAGTATCTGCCGCCGCTACCGTGCCGCAGGCAGCTGCGGAAATCATTCCCGAAAAGGCCGCCGAAGACACCGCCGTGCAAATGGCCCGTAATGCTGCCCAGCCCCGCTCGATCGTTCGCGTATCGCTCGAGCGGCTGGACGACCTTGTAAAAATAGTCAGCGATCTGGTCGTCAGCCGCTCGGTGTTCAAGCAAAGGCTGGCGGAATTCGATCAGCAGATCGGCGAACTGCAAAACAGCACGCGACGTCTTCAATCCGCAAATACAACGCTAGAGATGAATTTTGAAGCATCGATGCTCGGCGGAGTGGAGAGAAGCTATCATCCGAGCTCAGTGCTGCAGCTTAATCCTCAGCCCTCCGGGTTCGACCCGCTTGAATTCGACCGTTATACGGATTTTCATCAGAGCACCCGCGAATTGACCGAAACAACGAGCGACACTTTCGCCATAAATACTGCACTCGATGTCGTGAAAGGAAATCTGGAATCCTTGTTCGAACACCAACGCCGCCTGATCGAGGAATTGCAGGAGCGGCTTATGCGCATCCGCATGGTGGCGTTCGGAGCACTCACGAATCGTCTGCAGCGTGCCGTCCGAGTCACCTGTGACGAAGAACTCAAGAGCGCCGCATTGACGATCGAAAATCCGGAGATCGAGATAGATACGCAGATCGTCGATGCCCTCGTCGAACCGCTCATGCACCTGCTTCGCAACGCCGTCGTGCACGGGATCGAATCTTCGGATACCAGGCGGATCTTAGGGAAACCTGAAACCGGCAATATCAATATCAGATTAGTTAATGAAGAAACTCACATCGTTGTTCAGGTGGCGGATGACGGGCGCGGCATCGCGGTATCGTCGTTAAAGGAAAAGGCCTTCCTGACCGGCATTTTAACGCAGGAAGCCGCTAACGCGATGAGCGATGAAGAGGCGTTCGAGCTAATGTTCGTAACCGGCTTAACGACAGCCGGGCGGCTAAACTTAAGCGCCGGCCGCGGGGTCGGGATGAGCATTGTCAGGGAAAGCATTGAGGCACGGCAGGGCACGATCTCCGTCGAATCGCTGCCGCAAAAAGGTACGGTATTCACTGTCCGGATGCCGCTTCCGCTTGCCGTGACTAACGTGCTGCTGGTAAAAGTCAATGGCCAGGACTTCGCCGTGCCTGTGAAACTCATCCGCCACATCGGCGAATTCGCGGCAGCGGAGATTAATCAGCGTGACGGCCAATCGGTTCTCGATCTTGCCTCGGGCAGGTTTCCCGTCAGGCACCTGTCCGAGTGCTTAGGTATCGGAACCGACGATTCGCAATTGGACGGACAGGTGAATGTCCTTCTGCTCGAAACCTCGGACATGACCTGCGCGCTTATTGTCGACGAGATAATTAAATCCGAGGAAGTCATTATCAAGCATCTCGGCAAGCCGCTGGAAAGCTTGAAAGGCGTGATCGGCGCCGCTATTCTCGGCAGCGGCGATGTCGTTACGATTCTCGACCTCCCGTTTCTGCTGAAAACGGTCAAAAAGAAACAAAAACCGGTCGAAGTAGCTGCACCCAAAAAGATGCGGGTGATGATCGTGGACGATAGTCCAACCGTTAGGTTTATGACCTCGGCGGTAGTCGAAGGCGCGGGCTGGATGGCCATTACAGCTAAGGATGGAATAGAGGCTATGGAACTACTGCAATCAGGAGCCGAGTTGCCCGCTATAATCCTTTCCGACGTGGAAATGCCACGAATGGATGGCTACGGCCTCGTCTCGACAATCAGAAAAACCGCGGGACTAAGCCATATTCCCGTGATCTTCATCACGTCGCGGGCCGGCGAAAAACACCGCCAAAAAGCCGCCGAACTAGGCATCGACGAATACCTGACAAAACCCTTCGCAGATGCCGAACTTACCGAAACTGTCGAACGCCTGACATCGTAGGTCATAAGATGATTTCATTTTATCAACATAGGTGCAGAGTTGTTTAACAGCCTATGAAGCTTAGCGTACAAAATTATAGGTTATTATACCGCTTACCTTCACGGGTTGCCCGCTAAGTGTTGTCGGGGAAAATTTCGCTTTCATGGCCGCCGCTTGAGTTACATCATGCAACAACGCATGTCCGCAAAACGCCTTTGCAGTTACCACTGAACCTACCTCGTCGATTACCACTTTTACCGAGACAGTTCCGCTTACCCGTGCAGACCTAGCCTCAGCAGGGTACTTTGGCTTGGGCAAAGATATCGCTTTTCCATTAATTACACCGCCGTTAATTGTTGCCGCTTGTTTGAAAGGTGACGTGTCTCCAAAACTTGCAACGCGCTGAGCGTTGACCTTCTCGTCAAACGCCTTCGTCCGCTGAATGTTTTCCTCGCGGTTGAAATGCTGCGACATATAACAGTGGCGGTCATCCCAAATTTCATCAGTTTCACTAGTATCTTTTTTTTCGATCAGAATCTGTCGAATGAGATAGCGTTTCAGGAAAACTTCATCTGCGCGATCATGCTGTTTGGTATAGATGTAAAAATCGGTTAGCGATTTTAATGAGGGAAGTGTTTCCTTGGTTTCGTTCCCGAATACCTTTTCCGCATTCGCAACCGCTTGCATAAAGATCGGCTCTGCTTCCTCTTTTCTTTTATCGAGAGTCAATGCAATCGCCAGACTGTCCAGAACTTTCACGATCCTAGGGCCGTTGCGAGTCAGATTGTTTTGGTAAATTGAGAGTGCCTTCTGCAAATTTTCGGCTGCCTCGCGATATTTCAGTTTTGTGTTATAAATCTCTCCAAGATTTGAATACGAAGTCGCGGTCTCATCACTGTCGGAGCCGTAGATTGAAGATGCCAGATTTAGTGCCATCTTTGCCGACTTCAACGCGTCATCGTAATCACCCGCTTGATAGTTTTTGATGACTTCGGCGTTTACTGTCTTCAGCTTTTCTTTATCAGTTTCAGAAGTCTGAGCTTGTATGGAAGAAATCAGTGAGATTAAAACTGTGATTATGGAAAGTACTTTATACATCTTATTTAAAACAAATTATTTCTGCGGCGGCTTGCTCGGCCTTAACTCGATCTTGCTCGGTAAGGCGTTATCGGGAATATTCAGCACATTAAAAACGACTTGGGCGATATCCTGCGGCTGGAGCTGCCAGGCTTTTTCCTCGCTCGGCGTGTCGTTGCCGAATGACGTGTTTACGCTGCCGGGGCAGATGTATGTGACCTTGATATTGTCCTGCCGGACTTCCTGCATCAACGCCTCTGAAAAACCGTTCAGCCCGAATTTCGAAGCGTTGTACGCCGCCATTTTCGGATGAGCATTTTGCCCCGCGAGCGACGATATATTGATTATGTATCCGCCGCCGCGTTTTTTCATCATCGGTATAGCGTGATGCGATGCATAGAAAACCCCAAAAAGGTTGGTCTCAAGCGTCTGCCGGAATTCGTCGCCGCTCATTTGCTCGACGGTTTTCCCGATAATACCGATGCCAGCGTTATTCACCAGAATATCGACGCCGCCAAAAAGCCTTTCGCACTCGGCCAGCATTATCTTCACCTGCTCCTCGCTCCGCACGTCACAGATCTCGCCCTCGACCTGCCCGTGTGCCGACAGCCATTCAAGCGCCTGCTTCAAATCACTCTTGCTACGCCCGCAAATAAATACCTTGACGCCGCTTTTCAGCAAACGTTCGGCAATCGCGAACCCAATGCCTTTCGATCCGCCAGTAACGACCGCGACTTTGTTTTCTAAAGTCATAATTTTACGAATTTCACATTCCAACCGACGAGCCGCAGAGAAAAAAAAGCGTAGACCCTAAAAGAGCGAGTAGGTAATGAGTTTATATGTTCAACGAACTTTCGACCTTTTATTTTTCAAATGCTATTCTCTGCGTCTTCGAGGTGAAAATCTTATCCCGCAAGTTTTGCCCTCAAAATCTCATTCACTATCTTCGGATTCGCCTTGCCCTGCGAAGCTTTCATTACCTGCCCGACAAAAAATCCCATCAGTTTGTCGTTACCCCCGCGAAAGGCTGCAACCTGGTTTTGATTCGCCCCAATTATTTCATCGACGATTTTTTCAATTGCTCCGGTATCCGACACCTGCTCAAACCCCTTCTCGCTGATTACGTCCGCCGATGATTTCCCCGAATTGAACATTTCGACCAGCACCTCTTTCGCTTGATTGTTATTGATCGAACCGGCGCCGAGCGTTTTGATGAGAGCCGCCAAAGCATCCGCCGAAACCGGACTGTCTGATGCGGATTTTCCAACGTCGTTCAATTCCCGTTGCAGTTCCGATAAAATAAAGTTCGATGAAACACGCGGATTTCCAGAAGTTTTCGCTGTCGTTTCGTAATAATCTGCCAAGCTTTTTTCGGAAACAAGCTGCGACGCATCGGCGAAAGAAAGGCCGTAATCCGCGGTAAATCTGTCGCGCATCGCGTCGGGTAATTCCGGCATCTCGCTTTTTACACGGCTGATAAATGCAGAAGTAACGGTCAACGGCTGCAAATCCGGCTCGGGAAAATAACGGTAATCGTGGGCGTCTTCCTTCGAACGCATAACACGCGTTTCGTTTTTTCGCTCGTCCCAGAGCCGTGTTTCCTGATTGACCGATTCGCCTTTCTCATGCGCGGCAATCTGGCGTTCGATCTCGAATTCGATCGCCTTTTGCATGAATCTTACCGAGTTGAGATTTTTAAGTTCTGCCTTGTTGCGAAAGTTTGTTTCCCCAATCTTCCGCACTGAAACATTAGCCTCGCACCGCAGATTTCCCTTCTCCATGTCGGCGTCGCTCGCCCCGACCCACTGCAGAACGCGGCGGATGTGATTGACGTAATCATACGCTTGCCACGAGGTTCGAAAATCCGGAGCCGTCACGATCTCGCCGAGCGGCGTTCCCGCCCGATTGAGATCGACGAACGAATATTTATCGACATCCGGCAGCCCATCGTGGACGTTTTTCCCAGCGTCTTCTTCGAGATGCATCCGCTCAATTCGGATCGTCATCGGCTTCCATTCGACGGCCCGGCCCTGATCGTCGCGCTCGGATGTCAGGATCGTCAGCGTTCCGTTCGCCGAAAACGGCCGGTCGTACTGCGATATCTGATAGCCTTTCGGCAGATCGGGATAAAAATAATTCTTCCTAGCAAAGATCGAAGTTTCCTGAATTTCTAAACCTAAAGATAAAGCCGCCCTCGCGCCAAGTTCGACAACCCGCTTATTTAAAACCGGCAACGCTCCCGGCAACCCGAGACAAACCGGGCAGGTATTCGCATTAGGCTCGCCTCCCGTTCGCACCGGACAGCCGCAAAAGATCTTCGTCGCCGTCGCCAATTGCGCGTGGATCTCCATCCCAATAATCGCTTCCCAACCGTCTTTGATCATATTCTATTTTAACGTCGCCAAGTGCCGATGCTCGGCGTTGCGAATCGCGGTGTCCAAGTCGATGCCGAAGGCCAAACCGGCTCGTAGATCACCCCAGATGTATCAGCTCGCCAAGCTGCCTTATCATAACTGTGATGCCGAAACCGATTCTTGCTGAAACCGTAGTAACCATTCGAAATAAAGCCTCCGTAGAATCCACCGAATTGATACGAATAATATTCGCGGCCTATAGAGATAGATAACAGTCGCAATACCTCTGCTCGTTTCATCTCGGCCGCTAGCCTTTCCCGTTCGATTCTTTCCGCCCGCAGTTTAGCGGATAATTCTTCGGTTTCGACAAGATTTTTTTTCCGATTCTGCCGCAGTTCTTCCGGCGAAGGAAAGCCTAGCCTCGCATAATTCTCGCGCAGGTCCTTTTCCGCTGATAGCCTCTGGGTGCGAAACTTTACCAAATCGGAGTTTGTCACAGTTTTAGTCTGTG
>JANMSP010000265.1:0-3723 GCA_031389475.1 Pyrinomonadaceae bacterium | reverse complement strand
CGAAACCGGTGCGGCCTTCGCGTTCGTTCCGGGAACCAACATCGTAATACACAGCAAGAGCAACGACCGGCACCGCATCGTCGCGATTCAGGACGACTCGCAAGCCATTGGCAAGCGTATACTGGTCAATATCCAGTGGTGAAAGTTTAAATTGATCGGACATAATTTTCGCGCATTTTGAACTCTTAACCGTTAAAACTGTTTAATAATCAAAGCATTTTAGGATTCAAAATGCAAAAGCAAATATGGCACGGGGAGCGCAAACTCCTAAACTACACGAATCCACCGGATTACTTTTACTCAGCGGTCATCACTCAGTTCCTGCGTGTTTTTGATTTTCCATTGCAATCGAATAAAGCGCCGATTTAACCTGAAACGGTGTTAGACCGGGATGTGCCTCCAGCAAAAGCGCAATAACGCCAACAATGTGCGGACAGGCAAAACTGTTACCCGTTAGGTTGCGGTGCCCGCCACCGGGCCACGCCGTGCGGACGTTGACGCCTGGCGCCGTCAGTTCGATAACTTCGCCGTAATGAAAGCCGAAATTCAGCGGATTCGTCTCCTCGCTTTTAATAACGGAAATGAGCGACGAGGAAAAAACCGATGGGAAACTCGGGTAAGGTAAATTATTGGCTGCGGCAACGACGATGCAGCCGGCCTGATATGCCCGGTCGAGCAGATCGTGAAGCGGTGAAAAAAACTGCGGCTTCGTCGTGCCGAGGCTTAAATTTATAACGCGGTAACGCTTCTTGATCGCATACTCAAGGCCGGCAAGAAAAGCCTGCCCGTCTCCCAAGCCTCCCGCACCAAGCACTTTTATACTATGAAGTTCGGCTTCGGGCGCGATTTTGGCGATGATTCCGGCACAGGCCGTGCCATGACCGGCGGAGTCACCATTGTTCGAAGGATCGAAAATGATTCGCTTATTTTCGACTCGTGCCTCGACCGATTCTAATATTTTACCTGCCAGATCCGGGTGATCAGTATCGATCCCGCTATCGACAATCGCCACGCTCACGCTTTTTCCCGTAGCGGTTCGCCAGCTGTCATCAAGCTGAAAATAGATCGCCTGCGGCGTTAAGGAATTTTGTTCGAATCGGGAAACAGTGGTCATTATCAAAAAGTATTACTCGGAATCATCAACAAACCGATCCATGCCATTAATACTAAAAGCTTAAAAAACTCGTTTCGTTGCTGCTGTCGGAATATTTCAGCACCGCTCCCAGCACTTCCCTGCACATCTGCCGCTCCGCGTCGCCGCGGCTCGCAATTTCGCGTATCAGTACGGCCAGATCCATCATTTCGCGATGTTCGGCCGAATCGCGCAAACCGGTAAGCCAGTTTCGCACCTCGGCGACGTTTAGGTTTTCATCTTCGGAAAGGACTTTATCACCTAATTCCCGAAACATCTTTGCGGATTCATAAGCATTTACAAGCGACGCAATGGCATCGGCGAACAGAGCCGCTTTGTCCATTTCTGCAGGTGTAAACGGCTCGAACGGCGGCTCGCCGCGGCGGTTGATATATTCCAGCACGCCGATTATCTCGCCGTTGTGGCGGAGCGGCGTCGCCAGGATCATCTGGGTAGAATAACCGGTAGTCTTATCGACCTCAGCATAAAAAGTCTCTTCCTCGCCGACATCCGAAACAGCCATCGGCTGGCCAGACGAAAGCACGAAACCGGCGATTCCCTTCCCCGCCGGAACGGTCATATTGATCAGATGCCCGGCAACCTCGCCGATTGCCGCAAGGAACCGCAGATCGCCTTGGTCGCCGTCGCGGATCAGAACGGAAGCCTCGTCCGAATTTATATCCGCGGCAGAGATCTTCAAAAGGTTTGTGATCGATTGGGTCAGCGGTTCGGTGAGAACATTTGCGATGTCGATAGTTTCGACCAGCCGCCGCAGTTTAGCGGAAAAATCGTTTTCGTTTGCTTCGGGCATGGCTAGATTTTCACCCAAAAACGTGCGTTAATCAACTAATTCAACAAAGTAATTTAAATAATGGAATTCGCCCGCCATTCGGCATTTTTACAGGGCAAAGAAATTTCGGGAAATCAGCTTGCCTGCGGAGCTTGCGTGCACTTATGACGACAAAAAAATGGCTATGCATTATTGTTTTACTGCTCTGGATCGTCGCCGCTCCGGTGTATTCGCAAGCCGACAAGCAAAACTTTGAGTTACCTCAGTCGTCCGGGAAGCCATTCGATATTAAATCCGGTAGCTCTTTCGCAGCTTCGGGAGGTAAACCATTCGCGGCCCGCTCTTCGAGTCCATTGGGAACTATCGCCGCGGATTTAGCGGAAGCTCTCGAGATAGTTCAGAGTCATCATGTCGCGGGAACTGTCCTCAATAGTGACGATTTGACCGAATCATCGATGGATTCCATGTTGCGAATGCTCGATCCGCATTCAAACTATCTCAGTGCGGCGGAATTCCAGGATCTTCTTGGCGAGCATGAGAGCGAATATTCCGGAACCGGCTCGTCTATTTCCAGCTTTGAAAAAGCGGCAGATGAAGGAATATATATTGTTTCTAGCTATCCGGGCTCGCCGGCCTTCAAAGCCGGACTCGGTTTTGGCGACCGGATCATCGCCATCAACCGCATTGGTATTAAAGGCTTGTCAACGGATGCGGTCCGCGACAAAATGCGTGGAATACGCGGGACCGCCGTCACTCTTTTGATCGAAAAGGCCGATACGAAAACGGTAAAAACCGTCGAACTAAAACGTGACCGTGTGCCGCTCCCAACGTTACCGAATGCGTATGTGTTGAATAAAACCGTCGGCTATATCGATCTGACGGGTGGATTCAGCCACACAACCTCATCCGAACTCGACACCTCGCTAGCGGATCTGCATCGCCAGGGAATAACATCACTCATCCTTGACTTACGGGGAAACGGCGGCGGGATCCTCGGTCAAGCGATCACAACCGCAGAAAAATTCCTGCCTTTGGGCGCTATTATCGTTACGCAACGGAGCCGCTCGCAAATGGACGATCGTACCTGGCGATCAGAGAATCGAAACCCCGAAACTTTGCCGCTCGTGATTCTGGTGGACGAAAACACCGCCTCAGCATCAGAGGTTGTCGCCGGGGCCTTGCAGGATAACGACCGGGCGTTGATCGTCGGCGAAAAAACATTCGGCAAGGGTTTGGTTCAGAGTGTGCTCCCGCTCTCTTCGGGCTCGGGATTGACGTTGACCACCGCAAAATATTTCACACCGGCCGGGCGTTCGATCCAGCGGGATTATTCGGACGGCAGCCTTTACGATTATTTTAATCACAAGAATAGTGCGGTCAATGTAAACAAACCGCTGGTCATTTCGCGAACCGTCACAAACCGGAAAGTTTATAGCGGCGACGGTATAACTCCCGACGAAACTCTCGCCACGGAAAATCTCGATCCGCGAAAAATTTCCCTAATCGATCCTATGTTTTTTTTCGTCCGGGAATATATCAACGGACGTTTGGAATTTTCGGAAAAGCAAGGTTCAACCGTCCGCAACGAGATTCGGCAAAAAATAATTTTCGGCGAGGCTCCTGTAAACGACGATGTTATTGCCTTATTCCAAAATTATGTCCGACGCCAAAGCGGATGGAAGATTCCCGCCGATGTATTCTTAGGTGAAGCTTCGTTTATCAGATCGACGCTAAGTTACAATCTTTCCCTTGCATCTACCGGTATCCGTGCCGCTCACCGCACCCGAACCGCCGATGACCG
>JANMSP010000230.1:0-4272 GCA_031389475.1 Pyrinomonadaceae bacterium | reverse complement strand
GTCGCGGGCGATTGGGGAATCGATCTTCCCGGTGTTGTCGTGCGTCGCGCCGTGGGCGAGAGCGATGTAGCTTTTGAAAACCTCGCGGTTGCGGAATTGATCGGCTAAAAATTCATGCACCGCTTCGTTTTTGGCGATGACGATCAAACCGGACGTGTCTTTGTCGAGACGGTGAACCAAGCCGATCCTCGATCTTAGATTTCCGATCCGCGATTGCTCATCTGTTGAATTCTCAAAATCCAGATCAGCTTTTTTTAAATTAAAATGGAACGCCAGGGCATTTGCCAGTGTTCCGCTATGAACTCCAGCCCCAGGATGCACGACCATCCCGGCGGGCTTATTGACGACGGCAAGCTGAGCGTCTTCGTAAACTATCTCGAGCGGAATGTCCTCCGGCTCGAATTTAGCTGCGACGACCTCGATCAGCTCAACCTCTATCTCATCGCCTTCGCGAATTCGGTGAGAAGATTTAACCGGCTTTTCGTTTACCAGAACATCACCGTCAGTAACCAGCCGCTGCAGACGGGCACGCGACCACGAATCGATGTGCTCGGCGAGAAATGCATCAATGCGCTTCCCCGAATCGGGTTCGGAAACAGTAAAATTTAAGATCGGCGTTTCTTCCGAAATTTGAGAATTGTCAGCTTTGTTCAAGAGATTCCTTTTATAGTGTGGTCTTTTCTAAGTGAACCTTGCGTCCTCAGCTTTGTGTGCTTTGTGTTAAGTTTTGTTTTAAACACAAAGATCACAAAGATAAGACACAAAGAACACTAAGTAAAATCAAATCTGTGCCGAATTCTTATCCGAGCTTCGCGAGCGCATCACCATAAATACGCCGGCACCGATGGCGACGATCACGCTAACGATTTGCGACGTCGAGAGCCCGGTCATCGTCGTCAATCCAAACAGATCGCCGCGCGGATCGTCGCGTACGAATTCGATCAGGAAGCGGAAAATAGAGTAGATAATTCCGTAAGCGATCAGCACCTGACCATCGAACTTCTTGTGGCGGTGCAGGTAAACGAGCAGGCCGAAAACGATCAGCATCGCAAACGATTCGTAAAGCTGCGTTGGGTGCAGGTAAAGCGCGTCACCGCTCGGGCCGAATGTCGGAACGCCTGTGTAATCGTGCCCGGCTTCGGAAAAATGCACGCCCCATGGTAGATCGGTGTGCTTTCCCCAACAGCAGCCAGCCGCAAAACAGCCTTGCCGCCCGAATGCCTGGCCGAGAGCTAAACCGGGAGCAAGTGCGTCCGCGACCTTGTAAAAAGGAAGTTTATAAAATCGAATCAGAATGACTACGGTCAGGAAGCCCCCGAGAAAACCGCCGTAATACACACCGCCGGAACGAAGAAAATCAAGCGTGAAGATCTGCACATTGTCTTCGACCAAAAACATCAGCAGCTTTGATCCGATCAGTCCGCCGACAAGCGTCCACAACCCAAGATCGTATATCCGCTCGCGCGGCAGCCCATCCCTGGCCGCCAGCCGCGATGCGACAAAAAGCGCAAGCAGCATTCCGATCGCAAGAAAAATGCCGTACGTCGTGACGGGAAAATTGCCGATTCGAAATAACTCTGGATACATAAATGGCCTTTAAATCACATACCGCATTATGATCTCGCCGGAATCATCCGTTTCGCCAGTAGGTTCGAATCCTACTTTTCGATATAGGCTCTCGGCTCGGGCATTAGCGGGAACGAAGCTCAAAAATATCTCACTGCATTCCGGAAAAGCCTTCATTTTCTCGATCAAAGCAAGAGTCGCCACTTGCCCAAGCCTTTGCCCTGAAATGCCGCATCGATCATCAAACGGACGATCCAATAGCCGCCGTTTTCCGGATCGCGTCCGTACAAAGCAAAACCGATAAGGTCGTCACCAGCGTATATCGCATTCGGTACGAGATACGGATATACGACGCATTCGGCAATCGAGCGGACATTCGGAGCAACGAAACCCTGCTGGCCTTCGCCAACATTTAGTTTAATTACCTGCCAAAAATTCTTATCGACAATATTTCGCAGTTCCACAGCCATCAGCTTCCCGTTTTCGCCTGTTCCTCTTTCCTTTTTGTCAAAAACATATCGATTATCATAAGTCCGGCACCAAGCACAATTGCCATATCCGCGACATTGAACGTCGGATAATGCCAGCTTCCGAACTGCACATCGATAAAGTCGATCACGAAACCGAGTCGCATGCGGTCGGTTACATTTCCGATGATTCCGGCAAGCAGCAAGGCGAGAGCACCCAAAACACGATCATCGGTGCGCGGCGTCCGCCAGAAAAAGTAGAGTACCAGCCCGGCGGCGATGAACGCGACGACCGAAAGCCCGAAACGCCCGGCATCACCATGATCGTCAAGCATACTGAACGCAACGCCCGTATTCTGCGCGTACGCGAAATTCAAAAATCCCGGAATAACGGAAATATCATCGCCATTGCGCAGAGTGCGGACGGCCCAAGCCTTCGTCACCTGATCCACCATAAAAACCCCGCTGGCGATGACGAGGTATCCGAGTTTCCAAAATATATCTTTTTTATTCACTGTGTTTTTGCCGCGACGGGCGGTGCTTTAGGCTCGGCGTAAAATACTTTGCTGACGATCTTCCATTCGCCGCCAATTTTCAGCAGCGTCATATAATCGACGAATTTCACGGCCGGATAATCCAATATAATCTTAGCACTCGCCGCATTCCCGGCAATGTCGATGCTTTCGATCGAACGTTTCCGCTTGTCCTCGTCCACCGCCGCTTTGCCGGTAAATCCCGCAATAAATTCCGTAAAACTGCGGGTCGAATATTTCCCCTCGCGAATCCAGATCATATTGCCTTCAGTGTGAAGAGCCTTTTTCATGATCTCGCCGTCACCCGTCGCCTGAGCTTTGATGTAATTATCAAGCGGAACTTTGACCGCTTCTTTTTCGCCGGTTTGGCCGAATGCGAGGTTGGCGAATGCGAGTAAGAACATTAAAGCGAAAACAAGGCTGGTTTTTCTCATATCAATTCTCCTAAGAGTAAAATTATTAGGCATTACAAATCTACGCAATTAGCATTGCGTGAGTTTCACCATTCCCTCGCTTAGACAATCACGTACCGTTTTCCGCGTTGCTAGCGGCGGCTCCTTCTACAAATCATAGAATGTTTTCGCATTTGCAACGGCTTGATAGAACTCCACGAATTTACCACGAACAAACTCATTCAATTTACGGCCGAAATTCTCATCCAAACGTTTCAATTTTATCAATTCCTGCACATCGGCAAGGTCTTTCAGCCTATCGCCCGCGGTCATTCCGGACGTTAATTTCAGTTCGATCAGCTTTTCGAGTGAGATAGTTTTTACTCCATCGATTACAACCTCAAATTCTGACGGATCAGGAAATTCAACCGGTTTGGGCAAGCCGTCGCCCGGGTACTCCCCGGATGTGATTATCTCGACCGGGATGTTCTCATCGGTTGTACGAAACTTCTTTTTTGCACCTTCAAACGCGGGCCGGTAGCCCAAGCCGATAAGTTTTTCTCGGAAATCGAGTAGGCCCTGTTTGGAAAGAAGCAAATTGATGTCCTCGGTAAACCGCCTGGATCCGTGTTGATTGAGGGCGACCGCTCCGATCACAGCGTAGTCGATTTCGTTTCGGTCAAGATCGGCTGCTAGCCGTTTCAGCACATCGTTTATCATGCCTTCTCCGCGAAAGAATTTCAGCCCCTCGCTGTAAGCGAGCGTCGGCGAATCGAGAAGTGTTTGGAAATCGACCGCCATTCATTCTCCCATATACGGAAATATCGCCTTCGGAGCCTTAAATTCGCTCGGCCAATCGGCGAAGCAAACATCTGTGCAGCCGATCGCATAAACCGTGACCTTCCATTTGCCGCCTGTCTTTTTAAGCAAGGCGAAAAAATTATGGTCGAATGCTTCCGAGTCCACCGCGTCTCTGTATTTGGTGTTGCGGTAATTCGGCCGCCCGCCGCTTGATGTTTGAGGCGCTCCGCTCAGATATGCCCAATTTCCCTGAACTTTAAAGTGATCGGCGGCGAAGACGATCTTTTGCTTCAGATCGCGTTCGACCGGGATGCGAAGTGCGTTCAGAATTGCCGTCCGCTCTGTGGAGCCTTTTTCGGGTGTGTATGCGGATTGTGCGACAATCGAAGAATACGCCGCAATTACTACCGCCAAATAGATTATAAGTTTTTTAAAAATTCTAATTTAGTTCTGAGTTCAAGCTTCAGCGTGCTTCTTGTCAGTACCGAGAGCGGTAGCGACCGGGGTTCTAAT
>JANMSP010000226.1:0-6645 GCA_031389475.1 Pyrinomonadaceae bacterium | reverse complement strand
TGCCTCGGCTGCCTGTTCGACAGAGAGAGCCATCTTGATTGCGGACATACTTGATTGGCTTTGGTTATAAGACTCTGTAACACTTATTAACATTCTAAAATACTCCTTATTGAAATTATTCCTTGCGTTGCTACTGGGAATGAATATATACTACTGAAACAGTCGAATCAACTGTTTTTACGGTAGATGCTAACTAAAAGTGGTTTTATTTTATTGGTAAATATCAGCCTGATAAGGATTGCACAAATTAGAAATAACTTACTGCTAAATTTGTACACATAAGGATTGCAAAGACTATGGTAAATAGTAAGAATTCAACTAAATCCCAAAATCTTGCTCAGCGTAAATCACGAGCGCGTTTTCAGTGTCCGCCAGAACTGCAAGAATTGATCCGACAAGCTAACCTCGTGCCTCAAGGAATGGGATTGCCTGATTTTCAAGCAGAAATCCGAAAGGCGGGGCCGGAGGCTTCGAGCTATGAGACACTTATTAAAATCACTAAGCACTTGCCCGCAGAATTCCGGGACTATCTCAGCGGACGGGCCTACGAAGCCGTTGATCCGCTGGGAATACATACCGGCGCGATGGAGTCCGCTGAATTCAAAAGGGCTGTCGTTAATCACTACCTCTCATATTGTCAGGAAAGGGGCGCGATGTTGTGGCTTGTCCAACGGCTTGAAACCGAACGCAGCATGATGGCGGACACTGAAAAGTCGAAAGGATTAAAACCCAAGACACTGACGCATGATCATTTCAATCTTTTAGATTGGGACGCCTGGCCGCTACCCGCGTCTGGTTTTATAAGAAGGGGCGATGACGGGAAGCTTCACCTTACCGGCCTTGCGGGCGTTATCGAAAAGGGTTTTGAGGACGACCGGTTACGTCGGTGCGTGATATGCGAAAACATCCACTGGGCTTCCCGCGAAGACTCCAAGACTTGCAGCCGTCCGTGCCTAAACAAACTCAACTTGAAAAACTTCCGGAAACGAACACCTGAAGAAAAAGCCGAAATTGAAAAACGGCGGAAAGATAACCGGAACCGAAATAAAAAAATAAAGGCAAAGAAAAACAACAATGGCACTTTATAAACGCCCCGGATCAAAATATTTTTGGATGAAGTTCACCTTCGACAATCAGCTGGTGCAGCGGTCAACTAAGTGCAAGGCCCGCCGGGATGCCGAGACGGTCGAATCTGCCTATCGTACGCAGCTCGCACTTGGAAAGGTCGGAATAAAGCCCAGAAAGAAACCGATTAGCTTTAAACAAGCGGCTGATGAATATATGGCTGCAAGCGGAAATGCTCAGAAGCCTTCAACGATTGTCCGGGTAAAGTTCCTGACGGCGCCGCTGCTCAAATACTTTGGATCGGCCCGCATCGATCAGATCGAGAAAAGCGACGTTGAAGGGTTCATCCAAAACAGATCGCGGCAGAAGTCGGTAAAGACCGGCAGCACTATCACTAACGATACGGTCAATCTGGAACTGGTAGCGCTCAAAACGATCTTCAAAAGGCTGATCTCCGAAGGTTACATTTCGGAATCTCCGGCCCGCGATGTTCCTCAGATGCGCAGCAACGAATTGAATTTCCATGTCCTTACTACCGAGGAGGAAAGACGTTACCTAATGGCGTGTCCGCAGCCGCTCCAGGATGTTGCCACGATCATCCTTGAGACCGGCATGAGGCCGAAGGAAGTTTACGAGCTAAAGCGTCAGCGCGTACATCTTGACAAAGGTTTCCTTCAGGTTGTCGGCGCCAAGACCGAAGCAGGGAATCGAAAGGTTTGGTTATCGAGCAGAGCAGCGGCCGTCCTAAGAAGCCGCCTTGAACGATTTACCGGCGACAATCTTTTTCCTAAAGGCGGCATCGATCACGCCGATCCTACCCACGAATTGAACGACCAGCATCGAACGGCAATAAAGAACCTTGGTGTTTCGTTTCGTATATATGATTGCCGCCACACGCTGGCAACCCGGTTACTTGAAGACGGGATCGACCTGATCACCCTGGCGGCCATACTCGGCCATTCGAAACTCGACCAGCTAAAGCGTTACGCTCATCCGTCCGAATCCCGCAAGAGCGAGGCGATCCGGCACATGGAAAAAAGGAAGCAAAAGGCGGGCTGATCTCAAGAACTTACGTGTACCCGATAATGTATCTGCTACACGCTATTTCTGAGTGATATAAAGATATAGTTATCATTCATAAATCACTGCATAACACTCTGTAACACCTAGTGTAATAAGGGTTTAATGTAGAGCGAAAAGATCGAGGAGATACGCAAATGGGCGCGGAACAATATAAAGGGGGTTGCCGCGAACACCGGAGGCTCTCACCTCACGGGACAACGCCCGGACCGCGTTTACGAATTTTAATTTGAGGTAGTTTATGAGTAAGTACATGACGTTCGAGTCTCAATCGTTTGCAAACGGTGATCTGCTGCTTGAGGCCCTCGCTGACATCGGATTCGATACCGTGATTCAAGGCAAAGACCTGGAACTTGATGGTTGGGACAAACGCAACGCCCGCACGGCTGACATAATCATTCGGCGAAATGACGTAAAGAGCCATCACCTTCTCGCAGATATCGGTTTTCAGAAAACATCTTCAGGCTACGTTGCCGTGATCGACGATTTGGACCTTGAATATCGACTTGGCAAGAACTTTGTCGTGAGGCTGCAAAACCAATATCACGAAGCGGCTGCAAGAAAGATGGCCAGAAAACTCGGCGGGACGCTCGTTAAAGAGCGGATCGGAAAAACTATCAAAATACGAGTCAAATTCTAACAAGAAAGGGAGCATGTATGGCTGAAATCGAGTTCACGATCGATACGGAAAGCGGCACTTGCGATACCAAGATCAACGGTATTCAAGGCCCCGCTTGCGAGCAAACGGCTCGCCAGCTGAAACAGGTGCTCGGCGCGCCGACAACCGACCTGAAAACGCCCGAGTTTCACGTAAAGCCTCAATCAAAACGGCGGGTATCATCAAATGAGTAATGAATTGGTTTTTGTACTGGAGCCAGATGTCGGGCGTGTTACCGTCGAGATCTCGCAAGCCTCGACTGATGGAATATTCGAGCTTGCGAATGATCTTGGTGTCCGAGTAAACCTGAACTGTGCCAATCCGACTGAAAACAAAAGACACCTGCCCGTCCTTCAGCCGCACCATACGTTGGGCGGGCCGAGTGAATCGAACCAGTTCTCAATCTGGCTTTACAGGCTTTATCACAACTCAGTTGTTGATGGTCCGGGCCGACGCAGTGTAATTCAAGTTAGCGGGTGTTCAATTCAATGCATCGGTTGCCATGTTCCTCAAACTCACCGGAGAGAAAACGGAAAGCTCGTGCCGATCCATTCAGTAGTGGACGAGATCACCGACGAACGTGATGGCCACGATGGGGTGACGATCCTCGGCGGTGAGCCGTTCGATCAACCGAGTCCAGTAGCGGAACTCGTTTCACGGCTAAGCCGTTACGGTCTCCATATCACGATCTATTCGGGCTATACAATCGAAGCGCTAATTGGTCGAAAAGATCCCAATATAGATTTCATTCTCACCCATGTCGACTTGCTTATTGACGGCCCGTTTCTATGTGAATTCGGTCAGGGAGCCGGCGAATATCGCGGTTCGCGTAATCAAAGATGTTTTGGGAATTATACGGTCAGGTAGTGAAACGAACTCAAAATAC
Organism: Pyrinomonadaceae bacterium; assembly: GCA_031389475.1. Classification (GTDB taxonomy): domain Bacteria; phylum Acidobacteriota; class Blastocatellia; order Pyrinomonadales; family Pyrinomonadaceae; genus OLB17. The sequence continues at coordinate 2,956 of JANMSP010000226.1, read as the reverse complement.
CTTCATTCCTGCACCGTAGTTTGCACCGAAATCCTATTTCCTTCTTTTTAGCCGTCGCATATATCCTAGGTCCCTTAAATTCGCGGTTCTCGCATCCACCCGCCAATGGTCTACCCATTTAGCAAATCCAGAGATCATCGGGTTCGCCTTAGATAGCAACAAGGTGAGAAGGTTCCGGGAATTGAGAACGAATTGTTCAGTTAGCCGAAAGAGCGACCGATCAATAAACGGTATCATTGGAACACGATCTAGGGTGGAGGCAGGCGGACTCCGTCCCTGACGCGCTATGCTGAATCGGATGATGACGGAAAGAACAAGAAACCCACTGCTCAGTTGCGGGCTCCGGAGTGATCTGGTTGTGAAGATCGGCAAATAATGGAAGCGGCATTGTTACTCATCGCGATATTAGAGCGGACGCGAAGCCTGAACGGTATTTCGAACCTCGAAATGCTAGATGACGTGGCAGGAAACGTTAAATATGCCGGGAATCCATGGAGCTTAGCCGGAGCGGGGTTCGAATTGTATTTAAAAAATACGTGGTCGACAGTCAGACGAAATGATAAAATAAAAGCGTATCGAACTTCCGAGAGCAGCAATTTGAATCGCTGTTCTTCGACAGAAAGATGGTGGCAGTTTCCTGAATCAAGGCGAATCTAGAGTTGTCTGCCGATGGATGTAAAGTGTTGAAAGTAAGCCACTTTGACCTATTTTGACAAAGTATGAGAATGTCCTTGGTTCGCTTGGGGTGCGAGAGGTCGCAAGTTCAAATCTCGATCCAGGTTTTGGGGCGTTCGTTTTCACTTTCGGCTGAAGGATCAAATATCCGCCAGCAGGCTCGCTAATTAGAAAGCAACGATAGTACGGTGTTCATCAAGGATTGCCTTCACATGGCGGCAATCGGCCGACCCTTAGATATAAGATCACGAAAGACGAGATGAAGGCGACATCGATATTCGTTCGGAGGTGAAAATATCTTGTTACGACCTGTCCCGGTTCAGGGGACTATCCATGTGCAAGAGAATTTTTCGCCTTCGAGTATCGGAGCAACCGAATGACATGCGATCGCCGTGTTGATGGTGCAGGGACAAACCATTGGTTGAAAAAGAAGTCGGTTTTCGCCGGATCTCTACGAATCGCCACGTTCATTCCATACACATCATGGGTTTTACCACACTAAAATAAAATTCAACTTGCAACTTTTCTAGTTTAAGGCCCGCCTTTTTCCAGCGACGATTCGATCTTCATACTCCAAAATATCGGTCATCCGGTAACGGATCTGATTACCAATTCTAAGCGCTTTCAGATGACGCGGGTTCGATTTGGGTAGAGCCCTGAGACGTTGGAATCTTTTCTCGATCGCCTCCTCAGTCCCAGTAAGGTGCCACCTTTGGGCGAGTTGTACGCTGTCAATTATTTCACAGTGCATAGATCTCAATTCCCTCACATCTCTCGTAGAAAGCAAACACTATGCCTCAGCTTCATATCGTTGAGCATTCTGTAGAGCCTTCCCATTCATCCCACTGTTACTTTGAACGCGATTATGGGTCGTGCCATCTGAGTTCAATCAGTTAAATATGAGACCTCAGTTTGGATGGGTTGCTAAACAGGACTACAATGAGACGCAAATGCCGAACCTTAAACTCATCCGCATCCTTAGTGTTGAAGACCATCCCATCTTTCGAGAGGGACTGGGTATGATCATAGGTTCGCAGCCGGACATGCTTTTGGTGGCGCAAGCAGGTAACGCAGTTGAGGCAATATACGAATTTCGCCCTCATCGGCCGGATGTCACCTTGATGGATCTCCGGCTTCCGGGTTCCAATGGCACAAACACTTTAATTGCAATTCGAGGAGAGTTTCCTCGGGCGCGGATTATCATGCTCAACACCTCGGACAGCGATGGCGAAGATAAAGCAGTTGGTGTGCATCGATATTGGAGTAGCCAACAATACGTCTCGCAAAATGGGCTCGAATTCTAGCTTTCGGCCGGACTCAAGTTGCTCGCGGAGCATTTGCCGGAAACTTCGTCCAAATACATAAATCGTTCACGCGCGACAAATTCTGATAAAAGACGTCTAGGGGAAAGCGTCAATCAGATTAGTGAAAAAACGATTTATCGTATAGACTTCTGTCCAATTCGGAGGTTTAGAATAAGACTTGAGTAGAGACTCCATTAACGCTGCCACCGGCGATATCCTTGTAAAGTTACGGCGTGGCTCTGTTTCTCGACTTGGAGCTGCCGGTTCGAAAGCCGAAGCTCTATTTGAAAATTCCGGCAAAGGATTCCGCTTCTCCTCCGAACCAGAATGGCTAGCACTCCGGCTCGATGCTGACAGAGCGGATTCCCCGTGGGATCTTGCGCACGCTCGTGTTGCTTTTCAGTTAGGTGTTTCGGAGTCGGAAGTCTTACACGTCGAGCCGGATCTTATCCACGATATCTACCTCGATCCATCGCACCCGCCAACAACCGACGTTCAAGGACTTCCAGCAGCCAATAGCTGCAATGTCGCAACAGATCAGGATGCTTCTAACGGCAAAGGGGTCGGTCCGAACAGCTTCGCGTGGCACTTAGAGGATACGTTCTCGGAACTCCGAAAGGCCCGTGACCTCGTATCGTTTAGCGACCCGCGAACTAGGATCGCACACTTGGATACGGGCTATTTTCGCGGTCATGACTGCAAGCCGAAGTACGTCGCCACGCATCTCGAACGGAATTTTGTCCGATCCGACGGCGCACCCAATGACGCATCCGATCCTGATAACTGGAAGTTTATTATCGATAACTCTGGTCATGGGACCGGCACGATTGGGATTCTCGCCGGCGGGAGCGCTACCAACCATGACAACGAAATTCTAGGCGGGGCTCCGGATGCCGAAGTAGTTCCCCTCCGGATCTCGCCGGGGACGAGCTCGAGCTCTACGATCCGGCGGTCGTCTCGCTCTCCACCGAGGAGAA
>JANMSP010000222.1:0-14427 GCA_031389475.1 Pyrinomonadaceae bacterium | reverse complement strand
TAGGCCTGCTGCATTCCATCAAGAAGAGCGGACCGGATGATGCATCCGCCGCGCCATATCTTCGCGATCTCTGAAAGGTTAAGGCCGTAACTCTTATCAGTCGAAGCTGTGTGGAGAAGCGAAAGTCCCTGGGCGTAAGTTACGATGAATGAACTAAGCAGAGTATTTTTCAGCTGTTCGATAGCTGTGTCGTAATCCGCATTAAAATCTTCGCGAACTTCCTTACTGAAGGAATGACCGACGCGGTTCGAAACTTCGTAATTGAGATCGGCCAGTTCTTCGCCCTCGATAATTGCCGTGTGCTGCTTGCTTGCCTCGGTCAACACTTCCTTGCGTGCGAGCTCTGCTTTGCGATCGTGTTGAGCCTCGCTTGTGACGGTCTCGCCATCGGTAAAAAGCTGGGATTCACTGGACACAGGACGGCTTCCATATTTATTTGCGAACAACACGCGGGTTTCTTTTTGCGCCGATATCTGACGCATTGAGACGGCGGAATCGATGGTCGGAATCGGCACGCCGAGATCCATCGCGGCCTGTGACGTCCATTTGCCTGTTCCCTTTTGGGCGGCTTTGTCGAGCACCATTTCGACAAGCGGTTTCCCGGTATCGGAATCCACTTTGCGCAAAACTTCCGCCGTGATCTCCACCAGGAACGAATTGAGTTCGGTGTCGTTCCATTTAGCAAACGTGTCGCTCATTTGCTTATAATCCATTTTCAGGACACGAAGCATGAAATCATAGGTTTCGGCGAGTATCTGCATCAGACCGTATTCGATGCCGTTGTGCACCATTTTAACGAAATGCCCGGCGGAACCGGTTCCCATATGGGCGACGCACGGCTCGTTATTTACCTTCGCTGAGACGGCTTCGAGGATCGGGGCTATGCGGGCGTAATACTCTTTTTGGCCGCCGGGCATAATGCTCGGGCCGTGCCGTGCTCCTTCTTCTCCGCCGGAAACGCCGACGCCGAGAAATCCGATGCCCGTATCAGAAAGCAACGATTCACGGCGTTCCGTATCGGCGAAATGCGAGTTGCCGCCGTCAATGATAAGGTCGCCTTTTTCGAGATGAGGCAGAAGGTCCGTTATTACGGAATCAACTATCTTGCCGGCCGGGACGAGCAGCATTATATTTCGCGGCGATTGCAGTTTGCTTATAAAATCCGCTACAGTTTCAGCCGCCTCGACCGGCATTCCCGAACCTTCTTCGAGCAACAGCCCACGTTTTTCGGCATCGAGATCATAGCCGACACACGGAAATCCATGCTCCGCGACGTTCAACAGAAAATTCCGGCCCATAGTGCCGAGTCCGATCATTCCGAATTGTGCATTTGCCATGGTGGGATTTTAACGCAAAGAGACGGAGACGCAAAGACGCGACAAGTTTCATTTTTCAAGTTCCAGTTTAAGATTGGCGTGCATATTTCAATTTAAACCTGAAACACGAAATTTGGAACTTTTTGAGTCTTTGCGTTAATCTGTCGGTTTATGAATACTCTACTTGAAGCTATTCGCCCCACAACATTTATCGAATCGCAAAAACTCCGCGATTATCTTGGCTTGGACATTACTATCGCGTCCGAGACATTCCAGCACACGGGCAGCTTTAAATTCCGGGCGGCATATAATCTGGCGTTGAATGTTCCGAATGACGAGATTTTAACGGCTTCGTCAGGAAATTTTGGGCAGGCACTGGCTTATGCGTGCAAATTGACGGGTAAGAAATGCACGGTCGTCATGCCCGTGACCTCAGCAAAAGTGAAGATCGACGCCGTTCGCGGGTATGGAGCGACGGTCGATCTCGTTGATACCACGAAGGTAAGCCGGAACGAGCGTGTTGCACAACTTGCGGCGGAAATGCCGAATGCATATTTCGCCAGCCCCTACGACGATCAATTTGTTATCGACGGGAACGCGACGATTGGCGATGAGATCTCTGAAAAGAATTTTGACGTGGTAGTTGTTCCGATCGGCGGAGGTGGATTGATTTCGGGGATAGTTACCTCCTTTTGCCGTAATGGAAAAACGACTGCGGTAATTGGAGCCGAACCGCTGCTCGGGAACGATGCGGCCCGTTCATTAAAGGCGGGGCACATTGTTGCTAATGAGATCGAACCGATGACGCTGGCCGACGGAGCCCGAACACTATCTATTGGAAAGCTAAATTGGCCAATAATTCAGAAAAGCGTTTCTGAGATTATAGAGGTGTCGGAGGAAACGATTGCTGAAGCGTTAAAGTTATACTTCGGACTCGCAAACCTTAAATCGGAGCCGACCGGGGCATTGAGTCTGGGCGCTATTCTTGAAAGACCGAATGACTTTTCAGGCCGTAAGATCTGCGTGATTGTCAGCGGTGGGAATGTAGATGGAGAGATTTACCGAAAACTCCTGGCAGAAGCCTGACCGTCAGGGAGGGCTTTCTTCAGCGCCGTGCAAAAGAAAGCCCTCTCTGACGGTCAGGCTTCTGCCGCCTTAGCCGCGAAGCTCTTCCACGAAGGTAACGCGATTTATTTCGTGCAGAGTCGTAACACCGGCGAAAACTTTTTTAACCGCCGATTCACGCAAGCTTGATAACCCTTCCTTTTCAGCCTGGCGGCGGATTTCCGAACCAGGCCTGCGTTCGATGATCATTTCGCGGATTGAATCGGACATATCGAGAAGTTCGTGGATCGCGGTACGGCCGCGGTAGCCGGTGTGGTTACAGGCGTCGCAGCCGACGTTCATTTGGAAATAGCGGTCGCCGACGTCTTCGGGGCGCATTCCCGATTCGCGAAGGTCTTCCGAGCTTGGTTTGTAGGCGCGTTTGCAGATCGGGCAAAGAAGCCTGACAAGGCGTTGAGCAAGCACGCAATTGAGTGAAGAAACAAAATTATACGGTTCGACGCCCATATTTAGGAATCGGCCGATAACGTCAATGACATTGTTGGCGTGGACAGTTGTGAATACGAGGTGACCGGTAAGCGCTGACTGAATCGCGATCTGCGCGGTTTCCTCGTCTCGGATCTCTCCGACCATTATCTTGTCTGGGTCATGCCGCAAGATCGAACGCAGGCCGCGGGCAAACGTCAAACCTTTTTTCTCATTTACCGGAATCTGCATGATTCCCTGCAACTGATATTCGACCGGATCTTCGATGGTGATGATCTTGTCTTCCTCGTTCCGGATCTCATTCAGAGCACCGTAAAGCGTCGTCGTTTTACCGGAACCCGTCGGCCCGGTGACCAAAACCATTCCGTATGGCTCTTTAATATATATGCGGAAACGCTGAATGTCTTCCGGATCGAATCCGACGACGTCGAGGCTCAAATTTTTGAACTCCTCGGAAATTTGCTCTTTATCCAAAATACGTATAACGCAATTTTCGCCATATGCGGACGGCAAAATCGAAACACGAAAATCGACCGTGCGGCCTTTATAACGAACGCGAAAACGGCCGTCCTGCGGGATGCGGCGTTCGGCGATATCGAGCTCGGACATGACCTTGATACGCGAGATCAGAGTTTGGTGATAGGCAATATCGATTGGATCGACCTTTGAATATAGAGCGCCATCGATGCGGAATTTAACACGGACATCGCGGTCGCCGGCTTCGATGTGGATGTCGGACGCCCGGGATTCCATCGCGTTATAAACGATGGTATCAACCAATTTAATGATCGGCGACATGTCGGAATCACCGGCTAGACGGTCAAGATCGAGGACTTCTTCGCCCTGATCCGTTTCCTTGACGAGCGAGATCTTAAAGCCGGACGCCGCTTCCTGCAAAACCCGTTGTGTGGCATCACCTTTTTTCAGAACGACATCAATGGCTCCCTGAGTTGCGATATAGGGGACGATCCGGACGTTTAATGCGTTTTCGAGTTCGTCGAGAACTTCGAGATTGGTCGGATCCGCCATCGCCGCATGCAGGTCGCGGCCTTCGCGCTTCAGCGGCACAAAATGGCTGCGGAGCATCATTTCAACCGGAATCTTCGATAGTTCCTCGTAGTCGATAGGCGAAGAGCCTTCTACCGGAAGCAAATCGATATATGGCAGACGGTATCGCTTGGCAAGTTGCTTTGCCTCGACTACTTCCGGCGGCTCGTTTTCTAGAAAATCAGATAGCTCGATCTTTGGTGATGATGTGTTTACTGTCGCTGTTTGATCTTTCATTTAAGGTCTGTTTTCTGACTTAGAGAATCGACGTACAATCCCGATTCTCTTATATTTCCTGAAATCTTCACGACAACTGCGGCTTTTCCACAAATAGACGGGCAAAGCCCGAAAATCCAAAGAATTACCTTCCGCTGTTCGGGCCAGCCGAGATCGTTTGGATGATCGGCAGATAAATCGCAAGCAAAATCAATACAACCACACCGGCCATAAATAATAAAATTAACGGCTCGAGTAGCGTCGTGAGTTGTTCCAGGCGAACCTCTGCTTCCGCATCGTAAAATGACGCGACCTCGTCGAGCATTTCGCGAAGGCTTCCCGATTTTTCGCCGATGCCAATCATGTCAAGTCCAAGTTCAGGGATCCAAGCGGCTTGGTTTAATGCTTCTGTAAAACCGCGTCCCTCACGGATAAGCGGCGAAACTGCCGTACTGCGCCTGCGAAGTTCCACGTTATTCAGAGCTTGTGACGCAATTTCCCACGAATCCGGTACGGTAATTCCGCCCGACAAAAGCGTCGAAAGCGAACGGGCGAGTTGTGCCGTCGCCATATTTTTGATCAACACTCCAGCAACCGGAAGCTTTAAAAGAAAGCGATGCAGCGTGAGTTTGCCGCCGGGTGTTTTCAACCAAAAATACATTCCAGCGGCGATGATCACAATTGCGGGCAGCAGCCACCAAAAATTATTTCCAATAAACGTCGAAAAAGTTAAAACGATGACTGTAATCGTCGGCAATCCGCGGCTTGCACTCAATCCTTTGAAAAGATCGGACATTCGAGGCACGATGTAAAGTGTCAGGAATGCAACCATCAAACCCGATGCCAGCAGCAGAAATGCAGGATATGCCAATGCACCTCGAAGTTTGCGGGAAACTCCGACACTGCGTTTTAAATACTCGACGAATCTTAACAAAACATCGTCGAGCGCTCCGCTCTTTTCACCCGCGAGTATGGATGCGGTGTAAATCTTAGGAAATAGGCCCTGAGATTCGAATGCTTCCGACAGCGAAATGCCGTTTTTGATCTTCTCCTCGACATCGATCAGCACTTCGCGAAGATTCGCCGAGCCGGAACGCGTCTTTAAGAGATTGATCGCCTGCAAGACCGGAATTCCAGCTCGCAGCAGAGCCGAAAGCTGCTGGTTGAACAAAAGAAAATCGCCCTGCTTGATGCGGTTCTTTTTTCCAGACTGGCCAAACGGCAAAACGGAGGAAATGCCGCCCGACGCAGCGGAAACGGCGAACACCTTGAAGCCTTCTCTTTCAAGCTGCACTTTGGCATCGCCCGTGCCGGCGGCTTCCACGATTCTTGTAACGACTTCGCCGGAAGGCGTTCCCAGTCGGCAGATGTATTCCATAAACAGTTGTCGGTAATTTGCGGTCAGTTGTCTGACATTGTGGTAACTGCATCATAACACGCAATTTCGCCCGAAAGGTTGCGTTCCGGAGCATTATGAGCAATTTAATTTACATCGCACAACCATTTTCGTTTCCGTATCATCGAAAAATTATCTTGCAGAAGTTCTGTCAGTCTCATAAGATATAGGTGTTCCTCATGGAGTAAACTATGACTGTCCTAGGTCCCGATTTTTTTGGCAGATGCTCGAAGTTGCATCGGCTAATTGTTTTATTTTTGGCCCTGGTATTTATGTCGCTGAGCGTGGACGCGCAACAGGCAGAACCGACGCCTCCCGTTGAAGATGATCCGAGCCAGCCGATCAAGGTCAAGACAGACCTCGTTACTCTTACCCTTACCGTTACAGACCTTTACGGGCGTTACGTTTCGGGCCTTACAAAAAACGCATTTTCGGTGTTCGATAACAATCAGGAACAAGAAATAACATTTTTCAGTGACAGCGATGCTCCTGTATCGGTCGGTATTCTTTTTGATGTATCAGGTTCCATGAGCGGTGAAAAAATCGTCAAGGCTCAGACGGCTCTCCGCCGTTTCATAAATTCAAGCCATCCTAACGACGAGTATTTCCTGATCGCATTCAATAACCGCGCTCAGCTTTTGCTCGACCGCACCCGCGATGGTGAGGCGTTGCTTCAAAAGCTTACGCTGGTGTCAACGAAGGGCAACACCGCTCTTTACGACGCGGTATATCTCGGACTGGAACGAGTAACCCGGGGAGCCCATCAAAAACGGGCTCTTCTTATTATCAGCGACGGGCAGGACAATGCGTCGAGATATAATTTCGGCGAGGTCAGGCGTTTAATGAAGGAATCCGATGTCGTCACTTATTCCGTTGGTATCGTGGGAGGCGGTGATTCGAGCAGCGCTCTTGGAATGCAGGGACAGGCGTTTCTCGACGAGCTCTCTTCAGTAACCGGTGGAAAATCTTTCTATCCCTCAAGCGATATCGAAATGGACGAGATCTTCGAAAGGATCGCACTTGAACTCAGACATCAGTATTCGATCGGCTACACTCCCAGTGATTTCCGGCTTGACGGAAAATGGCGAAAGGTAAAAACTAAGGTCAAACCCCCACGCGGATTACCGCGTCTAACGGTTCGCAGCAGAGAAGGCTATTTTGCCACTCCGCAATCGAATTTCCGATAGACGTAGGTATTTAGAAAAATGAAAAGAATTTTGTTTATTGCCGGCACTGCTTTTCTCTGCCTTGGTGTTTTTACTGTCTTGCCAGCTTCGGAACCTGCGGCGGCACAAACCGTTCAGCCTAAAGCGACGCCGACTCCTGTCATAACTGCCTCGCCCACTCCGGAAGTTGACGATCCGAACGAGGTGATCAAAGTCGATACCGAGTTGGTAAATCTGAATGTCAGAGTCGTTGACCGCAACAACCGTCCGATCAACGGTCTTCAGCAATCGGAATTCAAAATTTTTGAAGACAGTGCCCAGCAGAAGATAGAGTTTTTCTCGAAATCCGAAGTGCCGACTAATTACACCTTAGTTATCGATAATTCCGGGTCACTTCGGCAACAGCTCGAAAAGGTCATCGAGGCGGGAAAAATCATAATAGGCACTAATCGCCCGGATGATGAAACCAGCATAATCCGCTTCGTTAGCCGCGACAAAATAACTGTGGAGCAGTCGTTTACGCCGAACAAAACGGATCTAAACGATGCTTTGGAAAATCTATTCGTCGAAGGCGGTCAAACGGCCATTATCGACGCGGTTTATCTGGCGGCTGACCAGGTGGACAAATACGAAAAAGTGCGTGGCGGCAACGACAGAAAGCGCAGGGCATTGGTTTTGATTTCCGACGGCGAAGACCGTGACAGCTTTTATAACGAGGCTCAACTATTCGAGCTTTTGCGGGAAACCGACGTCCAGATCTATGTGATCGGATTCGTGGGCGATCTAAGCAAAGAAGGCGGATTCATATCAAAAAGCCCGCAAGGTAAAGCCAAAGCTTTTCTCGAACGAATGGCGGCTGAGACCGGCGGGAAGGCATATTTTCCAACGAGCGCGAACGAACTTGCTGGATTGGCAGTCGATATCGGCAGTGAACTTCGAATGCAGTATTCGATTGGATATATTCCTGCAAACGATAAGACAGATGGAGCTTTTCGAAATATAAAAGTTGTCGTCGACGATGGGCCGAATAAGCAGAAACGAATTGCTGTTACACGTGCAGGAAGGGTTGCGGAAACTAATGCTGCTCCGACGTTGCAGGCTCCGGTTCAAACTGTTAAAAATCCTAAATAAATAGATAATGTAAAACGGACACTGGACAATCCGGAATTCTTTTCTTTATTGTCCATCGTCCGTTTTACATTGTTAATTAACAGACTATTCCGGCACCGAGCCCGAAATTTTCTTTTTGTTCGTTTCGCCGGTTTCTATCACGGGAATCCCATCACTCACTTCGTCGTGCGGACGCGGAATAACATGAACGGCGGTAACGGTACCGACACGTCGTGCTGCCGCAGCTCCGGCATCGACGGCGGCCTTTACCGCTCCGACTTCGCCGCGGACAATCGCGGTGACCAGTCCGGCATCCACCTTCTCATAGCCGACCAACGTGACATTTGCGGTTTTCACCATCGCGTCCGCCGCCTCGATCATGGCGACCAGCCCCATGCATTCAACCATTCCAAGTGCTTGCATATAATTTATAACCGATTCGAATTATAACCGATTCGAAACCCCGGCGCTTCTTCTTTACCGTAAATATAGTGCCAGAAAAAGGAGAACACCAGCAAAGATTGTCAGGAAAATAGCGGCGATCACAAACAAAGGCGACGGCTCCGTTCTTTTTTCCCAGGAGTATTCCGCAGGCGAACGGTCGAATACCTTCACACGCTTTTTCATAGATGCGGCAGATTGAAGTTTCTCCGGTTTGTTATTAACCGGATTAAGTTCCGATCCGTTTTCCATTGGACCGATCGGTTCCGAGTCGTGACGTCGTCCGTCCGTAAGGTCGGCAATGGTCTCCCCGCAGTTATAACAAAACTGTGAGTTGATGCGGATATCCGCACCGCAGGCACTGCAAATCAAACTCTCAACCACAATTTCAGCCATCACTTCGTAAAATCTATTTCGCGCATTTCGCCGCTGCAATTTCGTTATTATTTTTCCATTTATTTGTTCTTTCGTGTAATTCGTGGACAAAATTCGTAAAACCTTTATCTATCAAACACACGAAAATAGGAAAGAAGAAATGACGAATTCTCAGCCGACGACCGGGAAACCGAGACGCCAACACCACCTAAACCCTGGCAAACACCTCTTTCTCATCCCCCAAATCTCGGGCCGACGGCGTGAGGATCGTCTTTGCCGTGATATAGATTTTAAAGCCTTTATCGATTGCCGTCCTAACATCCGTTTCACTGACAAAATCAACCGGAGTATGGGCCGCTCCATTTTCGGTCAATGACTGAGGACGCAACTCGTGAATCACGGTCTTAACCGGAGAGGCGGACTGTTCGATTTCCGGAACCCTTTTTTCCGCCGGGACATCGCCTGGCGGAACCTCAGCAAGCTTTTGGCTCAAAAATTTATCGACAAGAGCTGCAATTTGCTCCCGTTTCCCGGATTGCGTCTCTCTTACTCCCAATTCTTTACTGACCACCGACAACTGACCACTGACAACTGTCTTACTCACTGGCTTCGTCTCGAACGCGACCCGCTTAATATCCATCAAATGAATCGGCGAAACGTTATCCGATGTGACATTTCCACCCCAGGAACCACAGCCGAGTGTCATTGACGGAGCAAGATCGGTCGAAAACCCGATCGCTCCGTGGGTTGTCGGTGAATTAATGATGATACGCGACGCCGGCATTTGCTGTCCGTAACGAATCGCCGCTTCGCGGCTTTGCGTATGCATTCCCGCCGTATGCCCCATCCCGCCGAACTGGAGAATTTCCTCGCAGCGATTCGCTCCGCTGTCTATGCCGTCGGCAACGAAAAATGCCAGCGTCGGTGAAAGCTTTTCTATTGACCAAGGATAATCCCGCCCGACACCCGCGCAATCGGCAAGCAAGCACCTGGTCCCCGCAGGCACGGAGATTCCTGCGAGATTTGCGATATATTCGGCTGATCTGCCGACGATGCCAGCATTCAAAGTCCTCTCCGGAGTGAGCAATATATTCCCGACGGCATTTGCATCAGCCTGATTCAAAAAATGACCACCTTGCGCTTTAAATGCCTCGCGAACTTGCGTTTCGATAGGAGCATCGACAACAACCGACTGCTCGGAAGCGCAGATAGTACCGTTATCGAAACAGGTACTCGTCAAAATATCGGAAACAGCTTTGGGGATATTCGCGGTTCTTTCGATAAAGACGGGCACATTTCCCGGTCCGACGCCAAATGCCGGTTTACCGGATGAATACGCCGCCCGCACAAGCCCGATGCCCCCAGTCGCGAGAATGACAGCGGTTCGCTTGTGCTTCATCAAAGCTTCAGTGCTTTCGATCGTCGAATTCTTCAGGCAGTAGATCGCCTCTCCCGGAAGGCCGTTTTGCATAGCGGCGTCACGCATAACACGCGCCGTCTCGGCAATGCACCGGACGGCCGACGGGTGCGGTGACAGGACTATCGTGTTGCGGGATTTGATCGCGATTATTATCTTGAAGATCGCGGTCGATGTAGGATTTGTCGACGGAATGATTGTCGCGACCACACCTCTAGGCGAGGCAATTTCTACAATGCTTTCACTTTCCCGAATAACCCCGACCGTTTTCATTGAACGGAAATAGTTCCAAACGTCTTCGGCGGCAAACCGGTTCTTTTCGCGTTTGTCATCGGGCTTTCCGAAACCCGTTTCGTCGTGGGCCATCTGCCCGAGTCTTGCGGATTCCGCCAAGGCAGTCGTGGACATTGCCTCGCAGATTCGGTCGATCTTCGCTTGATCGAATTTCGCGACAGCCTGAAACGCTAGATGAGCGGCTACGACCGCAGCATCGGCTTCCTTCTGTGCAAATATATCCGTATCAGCCATCTTTAAGAAAATTACGAATTTCAAATTACGAAATACAGTTTACCGCACTCCGTAATTCGAAATTCGTAATTCGTAATTTCCTACTTGTTTCTCGCTTTATTTCTATCGTTCGCCGTTATGCCGCTGCCTTGATCACCGGCTCCCAACTGCCCGGAACCACCGCCTTGTAGAGAGCGTTCGTCCGGGCTCGATCCCACGTTTCCGCCTTTAGGAAGCACACGCTCGACCTCATTATGCGGACGCGGAATTACATGCACGCTAATCAGTTCCCCAACTCGCCGTGCGGCGGCCGCGCCGGCATCGGTCGCAGCCTTTACAGCGCCGACATCGCCCCTTACGAAGATCGTAACGTAGCCGGCGCCGATGTACTCCTTCCCCACAAGTTGAACGTTTGCAGCCTTTACCATCGCATCGGCCGCCTCGACCGCAGAAATAAAGCCCTTCGTTTCGATCATGCCAAGTGCCTCTAAGCTCATGATTATTTCCCCTTTTTTGCGTTTACTGTTGAAATTTTAATATAAGACCGGATTAAACCCTAAACGTAACACGCCCATACGCCTTTAATCAAGCGGCTTATGGCTAATAAAACAGTTTGAAACAATTGACATTTTCCGTTTAACAAAGCTATATTTCAAGTTTAACTAGCTATTCTTTTCGAACTTAAGAGCACAGCAGAAAACCTTAATAATGTCATTAACCCTGGGAGACAAGTTGCGGCAGGCCCGCGAGGAGCGAGGTATATCGATCAGCGAGGTATCGGAGCAAACCCGTATTTCTTCGCTTTATCTCGACGCGATCGAAAATGACAACTATAAACCCTTGCCCGGCGGTATTTTTAATAAAGGTTTTGTTAAATCCTACGCCAAATTTATCGGGTTCGACGAGCAGGAAGCCCTTCAGGATTATGCCCAATTGGTAACCGCAAATGAAGGTACGGAAGACGATCACCTGCGTCCCTATCGCCCGGAAGTCTTGACGGATGACCGAAACGGAGCGTCAATCGTTCCGACCGTAATATTCGCGGTAATAATCCTGGCGCTGATGACGGGCGGCGTTCTATTTCTCGTAAATTATATTCGGAACCAGCCTGAAGATGCGGCCGTCGTCGCGAATTCTTCCAATATTAATGCCGCAAACGCAGTCAGTGCCGTAAACGCTAATGAGCAGCAATCAGCGGCCTCGATTCCGGTCATGGAATCCCTGAAAGTCGAGTTCAAGACATCGGGCGAAGATATTTCCCTGACCGCTTTCAGCGATGGCCGAAAATCCTACGACACTGTAACGGCGGCTAAAGCAGCAGTTTTCGAGCCGAAACAGCAGTTGAGATTAAGCTACTCCAGATCAAAGGTCCGTGCGGCGCAGCTAATGATAAATGGAAAAGAGATAGCGCTGCCGACGGCGCCGGAAAATCCTCGACGAGCGGCGATAGAATTCGATATAAACAGGGAAAATCTGGCCCGTATATGGGAAAGCGGTGCCGTCAGTTTCGCTGCTGTCAGCCAACCGGCCCCGGTTTCTCAAGGCGTAAGACCTCAAGTGCCGATTCAGACGGCTACTCCGGTTTCGACAGCTCAGCCGCCAAACAGGCCCGTGCCCACGCCCGTTGTGCGAACAGGGACGCCGATTCCTGCTCGAACGCCGATCATCGTTGGAAACAGGGCGAGGCCGAGGGAAAATTAATCCGTTGAAATTGCCGAACATCGACAAAGCCGATAAACTTGAGTTTGTTGGAAACGCAAGCCCGCCGGAGAGTGCGGGCTTTTTTGTAAAAAAGGAACGCGGACTTCAGTCCGCAACTCTTTAATCGGCGGACAGGATGTCCGCGTTCCGCTTATGAATATTGAAGAAATCAAAGAAGGCCTGACGTTCGACGACGTTTTACTCATTCCCGCTTATTCCGAAGTTCTGCCTGGCGAAGTCGATACGAGAACTAAATTCTCGCGAGGCATCGAGCTTAATATTCCGCTGTGCTCATCCGCAATGGACACGGTAACAGAGGCCTCGTTGGCAATTGCTCTCGCACAGCAAGGCGGGATCGGGGTAATTCACAAGAATTTCTCGATTTCCGAGCAGGCTGAAGAGGTCGATAAGGTAAAACGCAGCGAGTCCGGCATGATCGTCGATCCGGTAACCATCCATAAAGGCGCTCTCGTATCTGAGGCTCTGACCATAATGAGCCGGTTTAAGATCAGCGGCATTCCGGTCGTCGACGATACGGGCTTACTTGTCGGAATTATTACAAACAGGGACCTTAGGTTCGAAACAAGATTCGATATTCCAGTCTCGGAGGTGATGACGCCGCAACCGCTGGTCACCGTTCCGGTCGGAACAACGCTCGACGAAGCGAAGGTAAAACTTCAGAAACACCGCATCGAAAAGCTGCTGGTTGTTGACGATGATGGCCATTTAAAGGGCTTGATCACTGTAAAGGACATTCAAAAAGCAATAAATTTTCCGAACGCGGCGAAGGACGATCTCGGCCGATTACGGTGTGCGGCGGCCATCGGAGCGACCGGCGATTTTCTTGAACGTGCATCAGCTTTGATAGACAGCCGCGTGGACGCAATCGTTATAGATACTGCACACGGCCACAGCTCGCGTGTGATCGAAGCCGTTAAAAAAATAAAGACGCGCTTCCCTGATATTCAGCTAATCGCCGGAAACGTCGCGACCGGAGATGCAACTTCCGAGTTGATTATGGCCGGAGTCGATGCGGTTAAAATTGGTATCGGCCCAGGTTCGATCTGCACGACACGCGTCGTCACAGGTGCCGGTGTGCCGCAAATAATGGCGATTGCCGAAGCCGTCCAAGCCGCAAAAGGCACTGGCGTTCCGATAATCGCGGATGGCGGAATAAAGTTCTCAGGAGACGTGGCAAAGGCAATCGCCGCCGGTGCCGATTCGATCATGATCGGTTCTCTGTTTGCAGGCACAGAAGAAGCTCCCGGCGAGGTCATTCTCTACCAAGGCCGTAATTTCAAGACCTACCGCGGCATGGGATCTATCGGTGCAATGAAAAAAGGCTCAAGCGACCGCTACGCTCAGGAAGGCACTGTCGCCGATTCTAAATTCGTCCCTGAAGGCATCGAAGGCCGCGTCGCCTACAAAGGCACCATCGCCGACATGGTCACCCAATTAATAGGCGGCCTCCGTGCCGGAATGGGCTACACCGGCTGTAAAAATATCAGCGAACTTCAAAACAATGCGAAATTCGTCCGCATAACGTCCGCCGGCCTGCGCGAGTCGCATGTTCATGACGTGATAATCACCAAAGAAGCTCCAAACTATCGTCTCGAATCCTAATTTGGACATTAGAGAAATGTCCGAACGCGATTTTTCCAGGCACTAATCCCTTCGTTAGACTGTTTAACAAACCGCGACGAATTAAGAGTCAGCCGCACTAACCTCCGACTCTTAATTCAGGTTTTATAAGGCGCTCACATCGAGCATCCAGGGTCGATGAGATCAGATAAAAAGTCGATGACATTTAGTCAAATGATTCCAAACTCTGCTACCGTTTCTCCGACTGCGTCCGGCAGCTTCGCCTATATACGCTTACCCTCCCAATACTTCGTCTAATACGAGTGTTATCACCTATTCTCGCTAATACGAATGTAGCGAAATAGTGTCTTGTTATTTGCACATTGTTTCATCTATAATACAGTCGGAGGAAAATTATTATGATCAATCATTGGGAAGAATTTAAGTCGGGGCCGTCGCTGCCGCTCGACAAACGGATAAATGTAACGCTCAGCCCGAAAAATATTTTTTATCTGAACGGCAATATCTGCGACAAGCTCGGCAACCCCGAAGCTGTGCGGCTGCTTTTCGATAAGGTGAACAGTTTTATCGGAATAGATCCGG
>JANMSP010000215.1:0-27441 GCA_031389475.1 Pyrinomonadaceae bacterium | reverse complement strand
GCGCGAATTACTAAAGACCGGCACAGAGACAGCGAAAGATCCTGAACGTCACGAATACGAAATTGTCGTTCCGATGGGCGACTCGGCGGAATTGATTGCCGCTCACACCGTCGAAGAAATCGCCAAACGTCATCATTTCGGTTCCAAAGCGATCAACCAGATCAAAACCTCACTCGTCGAGGCCTGCATTAACGCCTCCGAACATAGCCTCAGCCCCGATCAGAAAATTTACCTGAAATTCAATGTGGACGGCGAACGCATTGTTATCAATGTCTCAAACCGCGGCCTGCGGCTGACCGATAAAACTCCTGCGGCGAAAAAAGCCGGCGAAGAAAGACGCGGCTGGGGCCTAAAGCTGATGCAAAAGCTGATGGACGAAGTGAAGATCGAGCAGACGGACGACGGCACGAGTATTTCGATGACCAAATACCTCGAAAAAGCGACAGCGGCATGATTATTTCCCGCGGCCGGAGATCGCCACAAACGGGCTGCAGCAAACCTCAACCAATTTCTGCCGGTCGGTATCCATTTCGGCGTCATTCTTCAGCATTTCCATCGCTGCCTTAAAGACGCCCGCAGCTTTTTCGTCCAGCGGTTCGGTGATCCGGTAGTGCATCCACTTGCCGTCACGGCGGCCCGAAACCAGTGAAGCCCTTTTAAGATACGACAGATGCCGAGAGATTTTCGGATTGTTCGTCCCTAATGTCTCGGCAAAAAAGCAGACGCAAACTTCACCGTCTCGCATGAGGTTCAGCAGCCGCAAACGTGTTCGGTCGGCCAAAGCGGAAAAAAATAATTCAGGATCGAAAGCTTTTTCTTTCATAATAGGGCAGAAGCCTGACCGTCAGGGAGGGCTTTCTTCAGCACTAACTTCAAAGAAAGCCCTCCCTAACAGCTTCTGCCAATGAAATAATTATACCATATTACAATTATGCCTTGACATAATCGTTCTCCGGCATTAATGTAGAACTACAATTACGGATTAGCGTAATTGTATGAATGTGAAAGGAGATAGAATAATGATCACCGAAACTGCAAAAATAAATACATTAAAGGCACACCTGGCATTGAAAGTGAAGGACGTTGAGCTAAGCCTCGAATTTTACAAAAAGATGCTGGGAATCGAACCCAGCAAGGTGCGCTCCGGCTATGCTAAGTTCGACGTGCAGAATCCGCCGCTGAACCTGACATTGAACCAATCCGTTTTCGAAGGCAGCGGAGCGTTGTCGCACCTGGGCATTCAGGTCGCCTCAACCGACGACGTTCTCGCGATGCGTGAAAGATGGCACGAGCAGGGCCTTTTTACACGCGACGAAATGGACACGAATTGTTGCTATGCCGTTCAGGACAAAACATGGGTTCATGATCCAGATGGAAACGAATGGGAAGTTTTTGTCGTGAAGGAGGATAACCTTCCCGAATCCAGCGGAAATGCTGATGCAGCCTCCTGCTGCGTGGCCGCACCCGTTGGGATCGGCGAAAAACAAACTATGGCTGCGGGTTGCTGCTGATTGCGAGGCCTATCCATGAATTTAGCAAGAATCAACCGTAATACCAGCAGGACCAAATGCCTAATCAGAAGTGCGTGCAGAGAGGAATCGGACCGAAATTACTTCGACCGCCTGTTTGCACTCGAGTGGAAAGAGTTTGTCGTAAAGAAAGACAGCAACACGGGAAAACTCGGATGGACTACGGGTCCCGGCGAATCGCCCACGGCAGGAATACGATATGACAGTAAATTTACCGCGGCGTCTTGCTGCTGAATTTCTGGGGACGGCGATGCTGCTGGCGGCGGTGGTCGGTTCGGGAATAATGGCCGAACGACTGGCCGGCGGCAACATTGCCATTGCTCTGCTTGCAAATACCGTCGCGACCGGAGCGGCGCTCGTCGCTCTGATATTTACGTTCGGCCCCATCTCGGGCGCGCATTTCAATCCGGCGGTCACGATTTCGGATGCTGTCGCGGGCGGGACAAAATGGCGTGATGCGATGCTGTATTTGGCGGTTCAAACAGCGGGAGCGGTGCTTGGCGTGATCACGGCGAATCTTATGTTCGAACTGCCCGCTATATTGCCGTCAACAAAAGTGAGAACCGGCCCGGCGCAGTGGCTCGGTGAATTTGTAGCGACATTCGGGTTGCTGGCGGTCATCTGGGGCTGCTCGCGGCTGCATAAAACGGTTGTCGTGTCGTTTGCTGTTGCCGCTTACATCACCGCCGCGTACTGGTTTACGTCATCGACATCCTTTGCAAATCCGGCGGTGACGGTCGCCCGTTCTCTGAGCGATACTTTTGCTGGAATCCGTCCGGTTGATGTTCCCGTTTTTATCGTCGTGCAAATGTTCGGAGCCCTCACCGCAACATTGCTTTTTGGTTGGCTGGTTCCGCCCTCCAGGGCCGATGAAACGATTATTCCCCACGAAGGATAATGCGGAATAACTGACAGCTTCGGAACATTCTTCAATATCAGTTATCAGCTGTTACGGATAGTTTCCTAAAAATATGATCGAAAAAAAGCGTGTCCTTGTTTTATGCACCGGAAATTCAGCCCGCAGCCAGATGGCCGAAGGGCTGCTTCGCGATATGGGCGGTGATAAATTCGAGGTAGAAAGCGCTGGAACGATTGCCAGTTTTGTTCGTCCGCAGGCGATTGCGGCGATGAATGAGATCGGCATCGATATATCCGGGCACCGCTCAAAATGTGTTGTAGAATTTATCGATCAGCCGTTCGATTACGTTATTACCGTCTGCGATAACGCCAACGAAAGCTGTCCGGTTTTTCCCGGCAATACCGAGCGCATACACTGGAGCTTCGACGATCCGGCGGAGGTGCGAGGGACGGATGAGGATATACTTGCTAAATTCAGAACCGTTCGCGATGAGATCCGGGAACGTCTTACGATTTTCGCAAATAGATAAGCTGTTGGTGCGATTTACGATTCACGATTTACTTGCTATCATCGCCGAAAGAAATTATGAACACATTAACAGAGGGAAGCTCCGCTACATGCGGAATGTGCGGTAAGGAAA
The DNA here is from genome assembly GCA_031389475.1 of Pyrinomonadaceae bacterium. Lineage (GTDB taxonomy): Bacteria > Acidobacteriota > Blastocatellia > Pyrinomonadales > Pyrinomonadaceae > OLB17. The sequence goes on along the minus strand of JANMSP010000215.1, from coordinate 24,413 downwards.
CTACCATCAGTTTTATTACCGACCGCGATGGCATTCTCGGTTACGATCTTGCTTGTCAGCACCGCAATGCCTATTGCCAGACGTGCAACAAACTCGTCCGCGACGCAAGCGATTCGATCAGGACCGTTCAGCCGCACTGCGATACCTGCGACGGAAATTGGTACGGAGACGAGGAATAACGCAATCGGTATTCTTCTTGAATTGTTATATATATCCTCGCCGATCTGCTCTATCACGGGCCGACAACATTTTTGTTGTTATATTTTTTGCTTTGTGTTAAACCTTTAATCAAAGAATTCGCACTTCTCACTTTCTTAATACAACTCGGAAATAGAATATGGACACAATTGCTGCCCGCGTCGTTGCGGCGGATAACAAAACCGCCGTCGTTTTTGCGGGCGATTATTTGAACAAACTGACCGGCGAACAGGTCGAACGCGAATGCCGGCTGCGGCTCAACGAAGGCTGTACCGAATTAATTGTCAATTTCTCGCGAACCGAGATCGTTAACAGCATCGGCGTTTCGATATTACTCGGCGTGATAGATTCAGCTGCGAATGCGGGTGCAAAGGTAATCTTTTCAGATGTGAACGAAGACACCGTGGAATTATTCGATATGTTAGGCGTTAGCAAACACGCGGGGATTGTAAATCGTCAATCGTGAAACGTGAATCGGAAGAACGTAAATCTGAAGAACGTGAATCGTAAATCGGAAGAATAAGAAAGGAATGAGGCCACATCGGAATTTGGATGCTTGGAATAAATCTGTAGATTTCGTTGTTGATGTGTACGAAATTACGAAAACATTTCCTGCCGAAGAAAAATTTGGATTGATTTCACAGATCAGACGAGCTTCCGTTTCCATTCCTTCTAATATCGCCGAAGGAGCGGGTAGAAAATCGGAGAAGGAATTTTTACAATTTCTTTCTCATTCACAGGGATCGGCTAGCGAAGTCGATACGCAATTACTTATAGCATTTAAGTTAAAGTTCCTCAGCGAAACTGATTACCAGAATCTAGAAAAATCACTTGATGACATTGGAAGGATGATAACCGGACTTTCAAATCATCTACGACGTAAAATCGGGTAGACCTTTCTTCTCGATTTACGATTTCACGATTAACGAATTGAAAATACAAGATTTCAGACAAACCAATTTCAAACAAGTTGCCGAGAACCGGAATAAACTTGTTCATACTTTCGGAGCGCTTGCAGATCTCGGGCAGGAGGTTGCGAATAAGAATAATTTTCAGGAGACGATCCGCACGTCGCTGCATTTGGTGCTGGGCTCGCTCGGCATTATGCGCGGAGGCGTGGCGAGGTATTCGCGATTCGGGCATGAATTTAATATGCTCGCCGTTCGCGGGCTGGGCGATGATTTTCCGCTTTCTCTAGGCCTTTGTCATGAGGATGAGCGGCAGTTTCTGGCTAACGGGCTGCATCCGATCGATATTGCGCGGGCAAAAGTTTTGCCGTTCTTCCAGGTTTACGACCGGACATTTGAAAACTCCAAGGTCGAAATGATGATGCCGCTAGTTATTCGCGATGAAGCCGTCGGAGCGGTATTTCTGGGCGAGAAGGCAACCGGTGACCCATACACAAGCTATGACCGCGAAATAATTTGTGCAATGGGCCGGCATATCGGCGGAGCGATAGCACAGCGGAATATGCTGGCCGAACTCGAACGCCAGGCAAGCGAAAACCGAAAACTCTACGAAAACCTGCGGACTACATATAAGGACACAGTAAAGGCCTTCGCCGCCGCTATCGACTGCAAGGATAAATACACCGAAGGGCATTCGGTGCGAGTCGGTAAATATTCGGAGATAATCGGGGCGGAACTCGGCTGGGGCGACGACGAGATCGAAGGAGCGGCAGTCGCGGGATATCTGCACGATGTCGGCAAACTCACCGTCGAACGAAAGATTATTAACGCACCTTATCGGATCAACGCAAAGGAATCGGCTGAATTAAACAAACACCCCGCGGTCGGCTACGAGATACTCATGCCGATTCATCATCCGTACACTGACGTGCCGCTCGCCGCCAAGTATCATCACGAACGCCTCGACGGCCGCGGCTACCCTGACGGGCTTTACGACCGCGATATTCCATACATAGCCAAGGTTGTGAATCTTGCCGATTCATTCGACGCGATGACGACCGACCGTCCGTATAAACGTCGCCGCCCGGCCAGCGAAGTTTTCGACGACCTCCAGCGGAATTCCGGCAAGCAGTTTGCCCCTGAAATCGTGACAGCGTTCTTTCGCGGAATTTTGAAGGAATTGAACGGTGAAAGCAAAGAGAAACGCTTCCGCAAGCTGCTGGGCCGCGAATACATGGAAAGCGAAGGCCTCGCCCCGATGCTGAAGACTTCGCTGAACGAAATGACGCCGACTTCTCCGTTGACGATGGTTAGTCCGGCTTAAAGATTAGACTTCGGCCGCTTTGAGTGGTCCACTTGGCCAAACTATATACTCTAAAACTTAAACGGGTTCGGCGGCAAATAGTTAGCCGCCGAACCCGCAATATTTTGGTCGTTTTATTCAAATCGAGCGGCTATTCCCGTGCTGCAATTGACCATGATTACATTGCCGTTGACGTCGAGAACATGGGCCGTGGCAGTTGACGTGAAGCTGCTGCCATCACGGCTCAATTCAATTTGCTGTCTAATTACTTGTTTGCCTGCGAGGGTGCCATCGGCATTAAAGCGAAAGAACTGAAACGATGACTTGTAATTTCGCTGTGAGTCATAATCCCATATGCCTTGTCCGAGCCCGCGTGTTGATGGAGCGTTGCCGGAACCCCATTCATTCATGGTGCCGCCGCGGTGTATGGTAAACATAGACGGGAATGTTCGAATTTCTACACCCGTTTGGCAATTGCGCCCTGTCACTTGAAGATTCCATACGCCTACCAAAGCTCTCGAGTTTCTACTTCGAGCTGACAAAGACTCTTGTGCTCGTTCATCAGCCTTTTCTTCATTAGTGACACCTTGCGCCGACACCGAAAGCTGTGCGAATGCCGCCATCATTAAAGTTGCTAGAGCCGCCGTGCCGATTGTTCTTAAGAATGTTTTTTTCATTTGTATTTCCTTTTTAACTTTTGTTTATTTCAGCCGAAACTTTATGGCTTCTGCCGATGCGTGTCATAATCTCAAAGAATTGTTAAGTTAATCCTTCGGATTTCTTGAAAGGTTTCATACTCTTTTCTGATAAACGCTTATGCCCAATGAACGCAGAGAGTTATACGAATTCGATAAATTTCGTCTGGATGTTTCTGAACGTATCTTATGGCGTGAGGGCGAGCGCGTGCCTCTTTCTGAAAAGGCTTTTGAAACGTTATGCGTCTTGCTGCGGCGCGGCGGCCACCTTGTCGGGAAAGACGAATTATTGGAACAAGTCTGGCCGGATACGATTGTCGAGGAGAATAATCTCGACAAGAACATTTCGCTTCTGCGGCAGGTTTTAGGCGAACGGGCCGGTAAAGGAAAATTTATTGAAACGGTTCGCGGACATGGTTATCGATTCGTTCCGGAAGTTTTTAAGCTTGAGAATGCGACAGTTAGTACTCCTAATTTAGCGGAATCGAGCAACGTGACGGATTATCTGACTGCGGTTGAATCAAACATGCCGGATTCTAAATCGCCAGCTGATGGACAATCTGAAATTCAAGATCTGAAATTTGAAATTCGCGATACTCCCGTAAGCACTGCCAAAGGAGCAGGAAAGAGAGTTTATTTAGTGGTTGCCGGTTTTAGTTTATTTGCCGCTACCGTGATTTTAATCTGGTTTTACGCATGGCCGGGAAGCGAAGGCTTCGAAAATGCTCCTCTGAAAACTATTGCCGTGCTTCCGTTCAAACCGCTTGTGGCGGAAGACCGGAATGAGGCTCTGGAAATGGGGATGACCGATACTTTAATCTCAAAGCTCGGCGGCGGCGAACAAATCACCGTACGTCCGCTGAGTTCGGTTCGGCGCTACACAGCGCTCGACCAGGACCCTTTGACGGCGGGCCGCGAACTGGAAACTCAAGCTGTTCTTGACGGCACAATTCAAATATCCGGTGAACGAATCAGAATTTCGGCGAGGCTTATCCAAACTAATGACGGAAAGCAATTATGGAAAGGGCAGTTCGACGAGAAACTCACCGACATCTTCACCGTTCAGGACGTTATCTCGGAAAAAGTGGCGGCGGCCCTAAAGATTCAATTCGCAGGGCTGGAGAAAAAAGATTACACGAAAAATGTCGAGGCATATCAGCTCTACTCGAAGGGGCGTTTTCATCTGTTAAAGGGCGTAGCTTCCGAAACCGAGCTTGGAATCTCGTATTTTCAAAAGGCGATAGAGGCGGACCCGAATTACGCGCTTGCATATACCGGACTGTCGGATGCTTTCCGAGGGCGGGTGGTCGGCGGGGAAATGCCTTCGAACGAATTTATGCCGGAAGCGAAAGCGGCGGCAAAAAGAGCTATCGAAATAGATGAAACGCTCGCCGAAGCCCACGCCAATCTCGGCCACATAATGTTTTGGTACGACTGGGATTGGGCGGGAGCCGAAGCCCAACATAAACGCGCTCTCGAACTCGATCGGAACAGTCCTGATACGCTTCAGTTCTACGCACACATGCTTTCCGCGACCGGACGGCATTCAGAGGCTCTCGCTAAAATAAAACTTGCAAGAGAACTGGATCCGGTTAATTTAAGGGTAAACGCGATTGAGGGAATGCTTCTCATGCATGCGGGTCAAGCCGATGAAGCGATATTAAGACTCGAAAAAACGCTTGAGCTTGACCCGAATTACCGTGTTGCGAATATGATGGCAGCAAGAGCATATACAGAGAAAGGAATGTTCGCCGAAGCCATTGCCGCAACCCGAAAAGCACGGGAATCTTCCGCAGTGAGTTCCGAACCGATTGCATACGGTGCATATGCTCTGGCTAAATCGGGCAGGTTGCCGGAAGCTCGAGCAGCGCTTGACGAAATGGTTGAAATATCGAAAACGCGATGGGTTCCGCCCTATAATTTCGCGCTCGTCTATAACGCTTTGGGTGATACAGCCACCACTCTCGATTATCTGGAGAAGGGTTTTAGGGAAAAGGACGTGCGAATGGTTTTTTTGAAAGTCGAGCCGAAGTTTAACGACCTCCGCAACGATCCAAGATTTATGGATTTGGTAAGGCGGATGAATTTAAGATAGCCTTCAAGGGCAGCGAAAAATTCAAAAATCAACCGTTCTCAAAGGTATTCTACCGGTCAGTCCGATCTGCCTTTTTCCGCAAGCCATTTGCCGGCGTCCTTAACTGTATCGAAGATCTGCACATCCAAACCGCGGTTTACGGCCACGAGCAAGCCGAATTTGTTCAGTTCAGATTGTCTTGAGTGGTGGTCGACGAAGGCCAGTGTGATGCGGGTAAAACCTATTTGCCCCAATTCCGAGGCCGTACGGAAGATGTCCAGCATCGAAGTGGTTTCGGAGATATCTTCTTCGACGAGTACCTTATTAAACTTTTTTTCTTTGCACTCTTCGACGATCTCCGTAAAGTACTGCATCAGGATTTCGTAATTGTACCTCTCGCCCTCAACACGGGCATGCAAATAGGTCGGCAGGTACTCAAAGGTAATTTTGTAAGGTTTAGCAGCCTCCACGTCGCTCATAAAACCACTCCAAAACTTCAGTTTATTATCGAGACAAAGGATGGGAGTAGACACAATTGCCTGAGCCTCAGCCGAAAACTGGTTTGAAAATGAACAGTGGCGTTATTATATAAGAAAAAGCGACACGCGATGAAGATTTTTTTATGCTGGAGAAGATACCTTATGTAATCTTCTGGTCGCCGGTCGGACCGCCCTCGGTTTCGAGCAGTTGAACGAACTTTTTAGCGGCAAGGGAGAGCGAACGGTCGCTTCGATAAATCACACCGACAGGCCTAACCCATTCCTTATCGGCAAGCTTGATAACCGCCAGGTTTCCGGTTCTCTCTTCTTCGGTAACGGATGGTTCAGGCAGAATCGCCAGGCCAAAATTTACCTGTACGGCGCGTTTTATCGTTTCAATATTATCGAATTCCGCGACCTTTTTTACCTCGACGCCATAGGCCTTCAGAATTTTGTCGGTTGCTTTCCTGGTGGGCGTATCGCGTTCGAACAAAACAAAATCGAGGCCGTTCAGGTCCTTGGTTTTTATCGAAGCCTTTTTTGCGAATTTGTGATCGGGCGGGCAAACGAGCACAAGCCTGTTACTCGGCATCTGTGTTATCGTCAAACCGCGGCGAGGTTCGGGAAACGCAAGTACGCCGAGTTCGACCGTGCCGTTGAGAACATCACGAACGACCTTGGTCGTGCGCGAATATTCAAGATCGATCTTGGCGGAAGGGAATTTCGACATGAATTCGCCGACCTTTATCGGAAGCTCGTGCAGGCCGACGCTGTAAACGGTTGCTACCTTTACCGTCCCGCCGATCTTGCCGACAAGGCCGCGCAGGCCTTCGTTCATCTGATCGTAAGCCGCCAGGACATTTTTTGCTTCTCGGTAGAAAACTTCACCGGCAGCGGTCAATTTTACTTCACGCCGGCCGCGGACACGTTCAAGAAAACGGCGTTTGAATTTTTCCTCAAGCGTTCGGATCTGTTGGCTGACCGCTGACTGCGTGATGAAATTCCGCTCCGCCGCGAGCGAAAAACTCTGGACATCGACCAGATCGCAAAACACCTTTAAAGTCTCGATATGCATAAAACGTAAGCTTAGCTTAACAACTCGGACAAAAGAATTCATTTTATCTTATAAGAAAAACGTTCTAAGATAAAAACCATATGGTTCGAATTGCCGAATATGATGTTTGGTCATAGAATTTCTAGGAACCGAATTAATATTTCAGGCAGACACGGAAAGCGAATGGCGATTAAATTCAGTACGGCGTTTCTTTTACGAAAACTCCACCAGTTAACGGGAATTGTACCGCTCGGAGCATTTTTTCTCGTCCACATGTACGCGAACTCGGCTGCGATGGGCGGTGCCGCATCATACAACGAACACGTAAAGGGTATTCACGACATTCCGTATCTGCTTTTTGTTGAGATATTCGGCATTTTTGTTCCGCTTTTATTTCACTCGATCTACGGCGTGATAATTTCGGCAGAAGCTAAACCGAACGCACTAAACTATGGCTACATGCGAAATTGGTTCTACATATTTCAGCGTGTGACCGGTGTATTCCTGTTTTTCTTTATCTTTTTCCATGTTTTAAATATGCGGTTCGGATTGATCCCGGGGCTTGAAACATACGGAAATCCGGTTGCCGGAAATGCGGGCCAGGCTTTCCAGATCGTTTCAGCCGAATTTCAGAATGCCGGTGTTTTGTTTTTCTATTTTCTGGGAGTGATCGCCACCGCCTGGCATCTGGCTTACGGATTTTGGCTGTTTGCGGTCGATTGGGGAATCATTATAGGCGAGAAGGCTCAGAGGCTTTCGCTCTACGCATGCATCGGCCTGGCGGTTTTTCTTTCCGCGGTTGGAATAAATGCCGCCATCGCGTTCGTCGATAAGTGCGGTTTGCTCCCGGATTCTTTTTGTGAGGAAGCGGAGAAGAAGGGCGTCATTGAGCCCTCTGGGGGAAGAAGATTTTAACCAAGCGTTAAGTCAAGACACGAATAATTACTATGGCATCAAGCGGATTAAAAATTGCGATTGTCGGCGGCGGATTGGCGGGGCTTGCGGCGGCGATGAAGATAGCGGAGGCCGGGCACGAGGTCGATCTGATCTCGGTCGTGCCGGTAAAGCGTTCGCATTCTGTGTGCGCGCAGGGCGGCATCAACGGCGCGGTAAATACGAAAGGTGAAGGCGATTCGCCGGCAAAGCATCTCGACGATACGGTTTACGGCGGTGACTTTTTGGCGAATCAGCCGCCGGTCAAACGTATGACCGACATGGCGCCGGAGATCATATACCTTTTCGACCGCATGGGCGTGCCTTTTTCGCGAACGAAAGAAGGCCTAATGGATTTCAGGCGTTTCGGCGGGACGCTGCATAATCGAACCGCGTTTGCCGGGGCATCGACCGGGCAGCAGCTTCTTTATGCTCTCGACGAACAGGTGCGGCGTTACGAAACACAGGATAAAGTTAAAAAATACGAAGGCTGGGAAATGCTTTCGCTGATTCTCGACGATCATCAGGTTTGCCGCGGCTTGGTCGCGATGAATTTGCAGACGCTGGAGCTTAAATCATTCGCCGCCGACGCCGTCATCATGGCGACCGGCGGGCCGGGAATGGTATTCGGCAAATCCACGAATTCGCAAACCTGCACTGGAAGCGCGGCGTCGATTTGTTATCAGCAAGGCGCGCGTTACGCCAATGGCGAATTTATCCAGGTTCACCCGACATCGATTCCGGGCGAAGACAAATTGCGGCTGATGAGCGAATCGGCCCGCGGTGAAGGCGGCCGGGTTTGGGTTCCGCGAAATACGGAAGACAGCCGAAATGCGAAGGATATTCCGGAAGTTGACCGCAACTACTTTCTCGAAGAAAAATATCCGGCCTACGGCAATCTTGTTCCTCGCGATATTGCGACACGCGAGATCTTTCAAGTCTGTCTTGAAGGCCACGGCGTTGGCGGCGAGAATCAGGTGTATCTCGATCTAACACACATTCCTGCTGAGACTTTGACGCGAAAACTGGGAGCGATCCTTGAAATTTACGAAATGTTCGTCGGCGACGATCCGCGATACGTTCCGATGCGAATATTCCCCGGCGTTCATTATTCGATGGGCGGCCTATGGGTGGATTTCGAACAGCGGACGAACATTCCCGGACTTTTCGCGGCCGGCGAATGCGATTATTCGATTCACGGAGCAAACCGGCTCGGTGCAAATTCATTGGTTTCATGTGTTTACGGCGGCTTCGTCGCTGCTCCCTCGGCAATCGAATTCGCCAAGAATGTTTCACGCGGCCACACCGAGACGAACGGTATTCACGAAGCCGAAGTTAAACGCCAGCAGGAAATAAACGACGGAATTATTCGGAACGCAGGTACGGAAAATCAGTATTCGCTCCATGAAGAAATGGGCAAGATCATGACCGACAACGTCACCGTCGTCCGCTATAACGACCGTTTGAAAGCGACTGATGAAAAGCTGCTCGAACTCCAGGAACGGTTTGGTAAAATCTCGATCAACGATTCAAACCTCTGGGCGACGCAGGCCGTGCCGCACGCCCGCCAGCTTTGGAATATGGTTCAGCTCGCCCGCGTTATTACGCTCGGAGCATTGAACCGAGACGAATCGCGCGGAGCGCATTACAAGCCCGATTTCCCCGAACGCGATGACGAAAAGTTTATGAAAACGACGATCGCGGAATTTTCGGAAGAATCGCCGATCTTTAGCTATGAAGCAGTCGATGTCGGACTCGTAGAACCGCGAAAACGGGATTATTCATCCGGCAAAAAAGCCCCGCAGGTTCCGCAGCCCGGAAGCGAACTCAAACCCGAAGGCCGCGAAGAACGCTGGGCGAAGGACGGCGAGAAGATACAGGAAGATAAGTCTTTCAAGGAGTAACAATGGAACGCAGGCAACCTTGCCTGCCCGCGAGTCCGCGACGCGGTTACGTAACCGTTAAATGAGTCTGTTCCGCAAAAGAGCATGTTCGCGTTGAAGCAACGCTCATTGCAGGCAAGGGTGCCTGCGTTCCAATAAGGAAATCTATGACCACAAACGGATATCAAGAAAAGAAACGGCTAGAAAAACCGCCATCGGCGGTTAAGATCAAAATTCAGCGGCGCGATAATCCGGATGCGAAGATCTATTCGGAGACGTTTGAGATTCCGTATCGCCGGAATTTGAACGTGATTTCCGCACTGCTGGACATCCGCAAACATCCAGTGACGGCCGAGGGTAAGAAGACCACTCCGCCGGTTTGGGATATGAGCTGTCTTGAGCAGGTTTGCGGGATCTGCACGATGGTGATCAACGGGCGTGTGCAGCAGTCGTGTTCGGCTTTGATCGACGATCTGCTGCTGGCATCTGGCAGCGACACGGTCAGTTTGGAGCCGATGTCGAAATTTCCGAATGTGCGCGATCTTAAAGTTGACCGTTCGCAGATGTTCGACCACCTCAAACAGGTGAATGCCTGGATTGAGCTTGACGGAACATATGACCTCGGTCCAGGACCTGTGATCTCAAACGAAGTAGCGCAGGAACGCTACGCGTATTCCCGCTGCATGACGTGCGGCTGCTGTCTCGAAGCTTGTCCGCAATACGGCGACGATAATTACATCGGCCCGCAGGCGATCGCCCAGGCACGGCTTTTTAACATGCATCCGACCGGGAAAATGGACATCGAGGAAAGATTAAACGGCCTGCTCGGCGACGACGGCATCGCGAATTGCGGCGATTCCCAAAACTGCATTAAAGTCTGTCCGATGTCGATACCTCTGACACGGGCTATTTATGAAACGAACCGCGATGTTACCGTCACTGCTTTGTTTGGCTGGTTGAGGAAGTAAACGTTTTAAGCTCCGCCTTTGGGCGGCTTCCGTGTTAGCGATGAAGCCGCCTAAAGGCGGGGCTTAAAACGCTTAAATTATTTCAGGCGGCAGATAACCTTGCCGATAATGTCTTTCGCTGGAATTGCTCCGAAGCTGCGGCTGTCAGTGCTCTCAGCCAGGTTATCGCCAATAAGAAAGTAACTGCCGTCCGGCCTTATAATTTCAATCCTTTTGAGAATTTTAATGCTTTTCCTGAAGGGGTGATTGGCCAAAACAATATCTCCGACTCGAAATTGTTTCGAGGGTTCAATCAATACCGAATCGCCGTCTTCAAGTGTCGGCTTCATTGAATTGCCTTCCACGCGAAAACCGGTCAGCCGGCCAAAAAGCAGCCTCAATTTATGTATCAAATTTGCACGCAGCAGTTCATCTTGCATTGAAAATAAAAGAGCAGCGGAAAAATTCCCGCTGCCTTTTTGTTAATTAAGATTGTTTTTATGAGGCCGTGTACCAAGCGACGTCCTTGCCTTTGCTGTCCCAGAACATTTCGTGAACCTTTTTGATCGCGTCCATTAGCTGCTGGGCGTGTTCGAGGCTGATCTCCTGTTTGCAAGATGAGCAAAGCTTTGCGGCCTTCCAGAATGTTTCGTGCAGATCGGGGTATTTTGCGAGGTGCTCCGGTTTAAAGTAATCGGTCCAAAGAACGAGTAGGTGATGCTTCGCGAGTTCCGCCCGCTGCTCTTTGATAGCGATAAAACGAGCTAGAGTGTTGGCATAAGCCTTTTGCGCATCGTCGCCTTCCGGCCGTTTCAGATCGAGGATCTTTTTTGTCAACATCAATACCGATTCGGCCTCGATTCGTGCCTGTGCAGGATCGTAAACACCGCACGGCCCGTCGCAATGAGCTTCAGCTATTTCAAAATATTCTTTATTCAATTTACCAAACATTATTTCTCTCCTTATTCTAATAAAAAAAGACAGTTTATTCTTCCGGCCGTCCGCCTGCGTCCATACCTTTGACGCTTGCCTGGTTGATGACTTTGATATGGAGATCGTCGATCAGCCTGATCTGACAGGACAGGCGTGTGTGATCGCCGAGATCGGTTTTCGTCGCCAAAATCACCTTTTCCGGGTCGCCGATCGGCCCCGGATCGCCTGAGAGGATCTCGACCCGGCAAGTAGTACAGCGGGCATTTCCGCCGCAGCGATGCAGAATGTCCACGCCATGATCTTCGAGCGCGAGGACGAGCTTTCGCCCCTCTGTTTCATTGATAGAAACCGTACCGCTGGCGGTTTCGGCAGTTATAACCGGCATGAATTAAATCTCCCGTTGTCGAAATCTCTAAGAACTTATTTAACTAGAATTTGGCATAACTCGCGGTCGAACGCAAGCGTCATGGTAGTTGAATTACCGCGCGTTTATCGGTTGGCGGCTGGTCGCCTTGATACAAAACCTTTTCCAGAAACAAACCCGACGGCGGCGCGGTAAATTGAGCAGTGGTTTCGGAGTGAAATTTCAACAACCTTTCGAATGCGTCGAACGTCAGATTTCCGCGCCCCAGTTCAACCAGCATTCCGACGATCCGCCGCACCATTTTCCACAAAAAGTGGCTGGCTCCGATGCGAAAGCATATCAGTTCCCCATCGGTAAATATCTCGGCTTTCTCGACTTCTACGATGGTCGATTGTTTTTTGGTGTCATCTATCTCGCAAAACGAAAAAAAGTCGTGCTTGCCTTCGAGCATTTTTGCCGCTTCAGCCATTGATTTGGCATCGAGATTGTCCTTTATCCACCAGACAAAATTTTTCCCGAAGGCAGTCCGCCGCGTCGAGATTTGATAAAGGTAATATCGTGCGACGGCATCGTGGCGGGCGTGAAATGTGTCCGGGGCATTCGATACTTTAACGATATTAATGTCATGCGGAAGAATATCGTTAAAACCGAACTGTATTTGTTTGGGCGTAATGTTCGCACGGAGTTCAGGAACACGCAAATGAGCGATCTGACGGAATGCGTGAACACCGGCATCGGTTCGCCCGGCACCGAAAAAATCGACCTTCTCCGAGAAAAGCTGCCGAGCCGCATCCATCATCTCGCCCTGTATCGATTTAGCGTTATGCTGAATCTGCCAACCGCGATACCGCGTGCCTTCATATTCTACTTCAAGTTTCCAAGTCGGCATATAATGTTAGCCACGAATTACACAAAATTCACGAATTATTTCTTTCTCATTTGTGCCATTGGTGTAATTTGTGGCTCAATCCGCTTTCCCGATTTTTACTTTTTCACGATTTTGGCTAATCGCGACGAACGTGACATCGGCTGATGTGACTTTCACTTTTTGTCCCTTGCTGCCAAACCTTTCGGCCTCGACATCGACGTGTATTGTTATGGAAGTGTTCCCGACATGCACTGTTTCAGCGTAAAAGCTGACCAGATCGCCGATAAACACCGGTTCATGGAAGATTACCTCTTTCATCGCCACCGTAACAAAACGCTCATGTTTCGTGTGACGAACGGCTTCTACGCCGCCCGCAACATCTATGTAGCTAAGTATAATTCCGCCAAAAACCGTTCCGTGAGCGTTGGTGTCGCGCGGCATCATCGTCAGGCGGATCGCCGCGTCCTTGTCGCTCATTGGCCGATGGAGTTCTGTTTGTATTTCGCTCATATCTTTTTATCTTCGGAATAACTGAAAGCTGATAATTATCTATTCCGAAAGTTTCTTTTCTACCCAATTTTTAACTGCTTCTCGCAGCTCATTCAAATGTTCGTCAAAAAAATGTCCGCTGTTCTCGAATACGACAAGCTCCGTGTCGGCGGTTTTCGCAACTTGATCGACCAGTTTCTTCAAATTCGCGACTGCTCCGAATTCATCGCGGTCTCCGTGGACGAACAAAATCGGCTTTTTCAACCTGATCAAAAAATCGAAATCGCCGTACTTATCGACCGGCGTGCCGATGCTGATCAATCGGATGACCGCATCGTCATTCATTCCCGCTTCCATTCCCGTCCGTGACCCGAATGAAAATCCGGCGAGCGTGATCGGCTCGTTTGGATACGTTTCCTTCAAATAAGTGAGAGCGTCAGTCACATCCTCAATTCCACCGGGAATTTCGTCGTGCACTCCGGTTGAGGCGCCGACACCGCGAAAATTGAATTTCAGCGTTATCAAGCCGACATCGACCAAACCGGCCGCGGCACGAAAAACTACTTTATTATGCATCGTTCCGCCGCCGAGCGGGTGCGGATGGCAAACGAGAGCAACGCCTTTCGGTTCACCGACGGGTTCCTTTATTATCGCCTCCAGGTGGCCGTGCGACGCCGGGATTTGTAGATTGCCTTTCGGATACATAATCGAATCTTCGATTGTAAATTCCGCTATCCTAATTAGCAACCGCCATCCTCTCGATCTTTTTAGTGTCCTTTGTCTAGAGTAAGATTTACCACGGAGATCACTGAGTGAAGACACAGAGGACACGGAGTTCTCCTGCATCTATACTTACTCTTAATTGGATATTTTCCGCGAATTCGTGGTACTTTTTGATTGAATTTTATCTTTTCAAACGCAATTTTACTTATCGGATAATGGACGAAATCATAGAACCAACAGCACCCGCGAATACACCGGATCAATGCTCAAAAGCTTTAGTAAAACCAAAATCAAGCTGGCGCGAATACCTTGAAACCGACGAAGCGACACGGTTTGTTTATCTCATTTTTGCGTTTATTGCGATAGTGATGGTGATGAGCTTTACGCAGTTCCAGACGTCAGCGGTTTGCTGCGGCGATTGGGATGGTTATTACCACATCAAAACGAGCATGCTTTTTTGGGAGAATTTCTCCCAGGGAAAATGGCTGCCGACGTTTGAGTGGCTGCCGCTTACCGTGTTGAACCCGCAGCATTACAACGATCATCATTTTCTCTTTCACCTGCTGCAAATTCCGTTTCTATGGTTTTTCGAACCTGTAACGGCCGCCAAGATCGCTGCAATTACTTTCTCGAGCCTCGCTATTTTCTCAATTTATTGGCTTCTGCACCGCTACAAGATCGAATATCCACTGATCTGGCTGGCGGCGATACTGACGTGCGCGAACATGTTCTATTACCGGATGAATATGGCGAAGGCCCCGCCATTGACGATAATTATTACGGTCGTGGGAATTTACCTGCTGTTCGAGCGGAAATATAAATGGCTGCTGCCGCTGATGTTCGCGTTTGTGTGGACTTACAGCTTGTTCCCGCTTCTGCTGTTTGCGGCGGTAATCTGGGCGATAATTATTGCCTGGAACGAACGCCGGTTTGAGTGGGAACCGCTTGCATATACCTTTGGCGGGATGATTCTCGGCAATATTATCAATCCATATTTCCCGAATAATCTGCGTCTTTTCTACGAGCATTTTATTACGAAAATAACGGCGAGCAGTGAATTTGCGGTTTCGGTCGGCGGCGAGTGGTATCCATACACCGGCCTTGAACTGCTAACCCATTTCCCGGTCGCGATGGCGGCGATGCTAATCGGTTATATTCTGTTCGTGCCGAAGGGAAGCAGGCTGCCGGAAAAGGCGACGTTTTTTCTGATGTTTGCATCGATACTGCTTGCGGCCCAGTTTCGCTCAAAGCGTTTCGCCGAGTATTTTCCTCCGTTTTCGATCCTTTTCGCGGCATTCAGCTGGCAGGCGTTTATACTCAAAGACAAGATCCAGCTGCCCGAAGATTTTGCGATGGAAATCGGCCCATATCTCGACGCTGACAAAAAAACCGGAAAGGAGCAAACGTGGGACAGCGTCAAACAGGCGGCCGTTTGGACGTTGGGAATAGTGCTGATCTTGTATTTCTTTGTAAATATGATCGGCCTTCAGAAGCTTGGAATTGACCAGGGCGGATTACTTAAGACGATTTCGGAGAACGAATCAAACGACCGCTACCGGCGTTCGATGGAATGGGCACAAGGCGTAGACGCAAACGGTAAGGAAAATATTCCGGCCGGCGAAATAATTTTTAACACTAATTGGGACGACTTTCCGAAGCTTTTCTTTTTCAACACGAAGCATAGATATGTTTACGGTCTCGATCCGAATTACTTGTTCTCGGAAAATCCGGAGCTTTACACTCAGCTTCTCGACATCACCGGCGGTAAAACCAATGATGCCGGCCCGATAATCCGAGAGAAATTCGGAGCCAATTATGTTTTCGCCGATTCCAAGGAAAATGACGACATGATCGCCAAGCTGCTCGAAAGCGGCTGGGCCGAAATGGTTTATGAAGACGACGAGGCCCGAATCCTAAAAATCCGCGCGGCAAAAGGCGAACCGGCCAAGGATTCTGTCGAAGAAGCGCCCGAAACCGAGGAAGAGAAAAAGCTTTTGGATGAGGAAGAAAAAGCCGGAAATCTGGATCAGAACACTAACGCGGCTAATGAGGATGACGAGGTAAATTAGAATGAAGTTATTTCTTATTTTGCTGGTTTTTGCGTCTATCTCATGCACGCCGAATCAGAGTATTTTGAATTCGTCCAATGAATCGACAACTCCACCGCAGACGGCGAATGTTGTTGCTGCGGTCAGCAATTTTGAAAACGATCTGCAATCTATGCGGAACGCGGATTTTAATTTTATTCATGTTTTCCGGCGAAAGGATGGAAAGATTATGGATGTAGACGATAAGCGTTTCGTGTCCGGGATCACGCCGGTCGAAACGAACCGCCGTCAGCTTTCGGATGACGGCAAAGCCATTATCACCGGCTCGAACTATAAGTTTCCGCCGGAGGTCATGAAACCGCTGACCGACAGGTTTACGATGGAAGACTATTCCAAGCCGGAAAGCGAGATAATGGCGGCGAATTCGAATCAATAGAAAGTGAGCGAAGAAAAAGGCGAAAAATCGGAAATTGCGAACGAGAATATCGTCGGAGACACATCCGGCGACATTCAGCGTGTGTCGCTGGTTTCAACATCTCCGTCGATCCGGTCGATTGTTCGTGTGGTCGTTATTGTTCTGCTGCTGCTCGCGGTAAAAGATTTTCTCGGCATACTACTCACGTCGCTGACGTTTCTTTTCTTCATGATCGTGATGGCGATTTTTCTCGCCTATATACTTAATCCGCTCGTCGATCTGATCCAGCGTCCGTTTATCAATCGCAGCTATGGCCGGATAATGTCTCGCACACTTGCGATTGCACTGTCGTTTGTTTTGCTTTTCTCGGTGTTGGGCCTGTCGGCCTATTATTTGACGCCGCGCGTTATCGACCAGGCGAAAACGTTCGTAACCAATGTTCCAGTTTATACGACATCGATTCAATCGACGATAAATGACCTGAATCGCCGTCTGGCCCGGCTGCGGGTTTCCGAAAGCGTTCAAAGCGAAATAAACGAAAAAATAAATACGTTTCTCGAAGATGCAGGAACATTTATCACAACGTTGATCGGTTTGAGTGCAGTGTATGCCTTGACGTATCTGCCGTGGCTGATCTTGGTGCCGATTCTGGCGTTTTTCTTTCTGAAAGATGCACAGCTATTTCGTGTCGGCCTGTTGCGGATTGTGCCGGTGGGAGATTGGCGAAATCGCGTTGATTCGGTAATTTCCGATGTTAATGACACTCTGACGGCCTACGCCCGGGCTCAGTTGATTTCGTGCTTATTGATCGGAACCGTCTGCACGATCGGATTTTATCTTTTGGGAAATGATTATGCCTTGCTGCTCGGTATTCTGGCCGGAGTTCTGGAATTAATACCGCTTTTGGGGCCGCTCGCTATCGCATTTCTTGCGGTGACGGTCGGCGGGCTGGAATCGGGCTGGCAGGCGCTTTGGACCGGCGTTTTCCTGCTGGTACTGCGTATTGCTCAGGATTATCTGTTTTACCCGCGAATCGTCCGCGAAGGCATTCATCTTCATCCGCTGGCAATTATCCTATCTGTACTCGCGGGCGAGCAGGTCGCGGGAATTCCGGGCGTGTTTATTGCGATTCCGCTTGTCGCCCTGCTCACGGTGCTTTATAAGCACGTTCTCGAACATACGGAGAGCACCGGATTATTTACCGGCCTGCTTGAACCAAAGGAAAACAAGGATAATACGACAATATGACACCCACTATCTGGCTGATATTTTTCTTTTTTATCCTGCTCGCTTTGAGTATTCTAGTATACGTTCTGGTCGTGCGGGCGTATTATTGGGGCGACAAAAAAAAGCCGCCGGCTAAGAAGAAGTGACTAAATCGCGAAATGCCTTTTCGTCATCGATGCCAAGCTCGACCTCAACAACAAAACACGGCATTGTAAACTTTAAACCAGTTACCTTCACCGCATCTTTCGCAGTCGTAAGTAAAGCTTCAACTTTTGCATTCCGGGCGATTGTTTCGAGATCTGTGATATCTTTCTGCGTGTACGAATGGTGGTCCTTGAAAGCTTTTTGCACAGATATTTCGTAGTTATCACGCCGCAATTGCTCAAAGAAATTTCCCGGATTGCCCAATGCGCAAAATGCCAGAGCCGGGACTTTTTCCACACTTTGCGGCATTACTAACCCCGCAAGAAAATCTTCTAATTTACCTACGTGCGATATTCTGTTTTCCGCTGTAAAGATCGGGGAACCCAATTTTAGATCTGAAATTTGAGATTTCAGATTTTCAATATCTCTGGCCAGATTTGCCCGCGTTATCACAATGACATCAGCGCGTTTCAAATTATCTAACGGCTCGCGCAAAATTCCAGCCGGAAGCATTCTGCCGTTTCCTAAAGGATTTGTCGCATCGACGCAAACTATATCGAGATCGCGTTTCGCTCGCCGATGCTGAAAGCCATCATCTAACACAAAAACCGTCACGCCGAACTCACCTAAAGCCCATTTCGCAGCCGAAACGCGATCCGCATCCGCGACGACTATCGCTTTTCCGATCAGATTTCGGGCAAGTTCGACCGGTTCGTCTCCGCCCGTTGCGGCATCGGCCAGCACGGTTTTGCCGTCTGAAACCAGAACGCGGTTTTTCGGATTTTTACGCCCGTAACCGCGCGTCAGAATACAAACCGTCTCGCCTTTTTCAGCCAAAATCTCGGCAACGAGAGCGACAAGCGGAGTTTTTCCAGTTCCGCCGGCCGTGATATTTCCTATGCTGATGGTCTTTGCTCCGAGTAGATAGGTTTTAAGGATACCTCTGTCGTAAAGAGTATTTCGGAGGTCAGTTAAGCGTCCGTAGATGGAGCCGGGCAGGCTAAACATAGATGATGCATAAAATTATTAATTAATAATTAGAAATTAATAATTATCAGACAATTAAAAATTCAGGAAATTCTGTAATAACTTCTTCCCTTCGTCGGTCAGTATCGATTCCGGGTGAAACTGCACGCCCTCGACCTTTAGCGTTTTATGGCGAAGTCCCATGATCAAGCCATCAGGTGACTCTGCCGATATTTCCAGCGAATCAGGCAGCGAATCGCGTTCGACGATCAATGAATGATAACGTCCGGCGTTAAAGGTTTCGGACAAGCCTTCGAATATTGTTTTGCCGTCGTGCCTGATTTTGACCGGTTTACCGTGAACGGGTTCGGGTGCGCGAATCACCTTTCCGCCGAAATGCTGGCCGATCGCCTGGTGGCCGAGGCACACGCCAAGGATCGGCAGCGTTTCGGCAAATTTTTCAATTACCTCAAGTGTAATACCCGCTTTATCAGGCGTTCCCGGCCCCGGCGAGATAAGTATCTTCTCAGGTTTCAGATCGTTTTCTATCTCGTCAATCGTCACTTCGTCGTTGCGGAATATTTTCATATCCGCGCCAAGTTCGCCGAGGTATTGAACGAGGTTGTAAGTGAACGAATCGTAATTGTCGATAACGAGAAGCATCGGTTCGAATAACGCAAAACCCGCAGGTGTCGGACGTTCCTTTATTTACTATTTCGAGTAATCACTTTATCATACTCACGACACCCAACGGAGGCCCGATGAAATTGTCCCTAAACACCGTATTTATCGCAATTATTTTATTGCTCACCCACATTGCAAACGCTCAGGTCGCCGTTAAAAAAACGCCAACCGAAGACGCCGAAAAGCTGAGAAAGGAAGCCGTCGTATTCCTGCGCGAGACGATGGCGGATGTCGGCAATTTGCGCACTCTTGAAAACCGTGTCGGTTTTGCCGCCGAAATGGCGAGCCTGATGTGGTTTCACGATGAAAAAGAAGCCCGGTCGATGTATGTGGCCACTATCGGCGATTTTAAGGAACTGCTGCTGCAGTACGACGCTCGAATGAATTCACTCGGCACTGGAACGGATATGGATAATTTTTCCAGTGGAATGTTCGGTGATGCCGGCGGCCGATCACGTCTGACACGCCGTTTTCAAACCGCGATGCAGGTCAGGCAGCAGGTCGCGATGAGCCTCGCGGAACACGATGCCGATTTAGCTTTCGGCTTTTATTACGAAAGTCTCGCCTCGATCTCAAACGCCGAATTCCGCCAGCTGCTGGAAAGCCAGGACACGTATTTCGAGCATCAATTGATGACGCAGGTCGCTCAATCAAATGCCGGAAAGGCGGCGCAGTTTGGTAAGAAATCGCTCGAAAAAGGCCTCAATTACCAACATCTTGATCTGCTCAAAAAAATATATGAAAAGGACGCCGACAAGGGCATCGATTTCGGCGCGGCCTTACTCGGCAAATTGAAAAACACTGACCTGAAATCATCGGACCTTCACATCGCCCACAGCCTACTCGATTACGGCAGCGATGTCTTTGAATCGAAAAAGGAAGGCGGCAAAAAGCCGGTTTATAGTCAACAGGAACTTCGCGATTTTGCCGAATTACTTGCGCAGGGAGTGCTTTCTTCCGGTTCTGAAGCAGACGACTCCGGAATACAGTATATTACGGCAATCGAAAAATATTCTCCGTCGCGTGGTGCTCAGATTCGGGCGAAGTTTAAGAGCAGAAATTCGGGTGGTAATTCTTTTGGCAATAGCTCTAATTCTAGCTTCACCGTAACGAATACAGCCAGCTATGGAAGAAGCTACGACTCGAATTCCAATTCCAACATTAGTCCCTATCAAAAGGAAATGGCGCAGCGGCTCAAAGACGAGGAGTCACTGAAAAAAGGCGTCGAAAGTCTCGGTTCGACCGCTCTTCCTAAAGAAGAACGTGAAAAAATAATCGACGAGGCGCGGAAGATCCTCATGCGGACGCCGGGCCGTGATAAGAAAATTATGGGATTGAGCATGCTCGCCAAACAAGTTTCGAGTGCGGGTGACAAGGAACTGGCGGCCGAGATAATGAAAGATGCACAAAACCTGATCAATCCGCAGCCGAAGAATTATCAGGATTTTCTGTTAGCCGGGATGCTCGCCGCCGGTTATGCCGAGTCCGATCCGGAAAAGGCATTTACACTTTTGGAAGATACGATCAATAGGGCGAACGATACGATTGCCGCGTTCGTGAAGGTCGGTGAATTTATCGACGTTGCCGGTGAAATGATTCAAGACGGTGAAGTGCAGGTGGGTGTTTTCGGCGGTTCGATGGTTCGCGGGTTGACAAGCGAATTGGGGATGGCGGATTCGACGCTGAGAAATTTGGCAAAAACGGATTTTGCGAAAACAAAAAATCTGACATCCCGTTTCGAGCGAACCGAAGTGCGGATTCTAGCAAAAATGATGATCCTGCGGGCGGTGTTGGGTGAAGGAAAGGAAAAGAACGAAAACATCAATGTCGGCGGCGTTCTGAACGATTCGGATGGGCATTGACAACGGATAATAATTAAACAAAACTCGTTCCTTGGAGCCATTGGCCGCCGTCCACAACGAGCGTTACGCCGCTGATATAACTTGCAGCATCAGATGACAGAAACAATGCGGCATTCTCAATATCCGTGATTCTCCCGAAACGCCCGAGCGGTATTTTCCGCGTGATTTTTTCCTTTAACGCATCGGGCAGCAGACGCTTCATGCCTTCCGTATCTTCGATCGGCCCAGGAGCGATGCCGTTGACTCGAATACCGTGTTTGCCCCATTCGACCGACAGGTTTCGCGTGATCGCATCGACACCGGCCTTCGCGGCGGATACGTGAATTTGCATCGGCGTCGCGAGATAATGCAGCGTCGCGGAGATATTTAATATTTGGCCTTTGGATTTTTGGAGTTCTTCGAAAGCGGCGCGGCAGACGTTGAAAGTTCCTTTGGTATCGATGTCCAGAACGGTGCCAAATCCATTTGCTGACAGCTGATCCGCCGCGCAGAGAAAATTCCCGGCGGCGCCGTTTATTACGATATCGATCTTCCCGTAATGCTCGACGGTCTTCGCAATAGCATTCTGGACGGCCTCGAAATCACGCACATCAGCCGCCACCGTAAAGCATTCACCGCCGTTTTCCTCGATCACGGCCTTCATCGCGGCCAGATTTTCTTCCTTGCGGCTGGTTATCGCGATTTTCGCACCGTGTTCCGCAAAAGCCCGTGCGATGCCGCCGGTTATTCCCGTTCCGCCGCCGGTTACAAACGCAACTTTACCCTGCAAGATGTTATCTGCGAAAATGGTATTCATAATGTGTTCGGATTTTAGCACGAAAATTGTCCACAGATGAACACGGATTAACACAGATATTTTATGCAGATAATCACCAGCAAATCATTGAAAAATCGATTTTTCTTATCCGTGTTTATCTGTGTTCATCTGTGGATAATGTTTCTCACTTCTTGCGGGTCGAAGCCTACCGATCTCCGCACAGTTATGCCCGCCGATGCACTCGTCTATCTCGAATCGAACGATCTTGGCATAGCCCTCGGAGCAATAACCGAAAATAAGGCATTTCTGCAATTGGCGAAAACCAAACCCGATCTTTCCGCTCTCGACGGGATAAAGCTCGCTGTCGCCGTAACCGGTTTTGAAACGTCAGAAGAGCAGATAACCGAAGAAAATTTCGTTCTCAATTTTCAGCCGCGCTTTGTCGCCGCCGTCGAAACCAATGCCTGGAATTTTCAGGCGGTCAGCTTTACCGAAAACAAGATCGGCGAATTTATCAATGAAGTTTACGGCGGTTCTGTCGAACTGGAGACTGCGGATAAACACAGTGGCAAATATTTTGTCTGGACATCACAGGACGGCCGCAAAGCATACGCGCTGGTGCAGGGCAGCGTGATATTTTTCGGCAATGACGAAACCTCAATCGAAAAATGCCTCGCCGTAAAACGTGGCGAAGCCGACAGCATTGCCAGGAATCCGAAGATAACCACCGGCGACCGCCTCGCATTCGGCTACGTTTCGACCGACGGCATCGCCCAGATTGCGAGTTTAGCAGGTGCAACCCTCGCTAACAGGACTGGCGAAGAAGCTGACGTTCAAAGTTTTATCGCACGCGTTTTGCCGGAGATTGTCAGGAAATCCGTGACTGAAATTTCTTGGACCGCAACGCAAACGCAGTCGGGAATCGAAGACAGCTACGACATTAGGTTTGACCCGGCGATTGCCAAGGCCGCAAATGAAACTCTGACTGGAAAAAGTTTTCAGCAATACGATTTCGCGGATTACGTACCTTTGGAATTCGCTGTCGCCACACGGTACAATCTGTCTGATCCACTTAAAGCCTGGCGAAGTATCGTTTTTACTACTCAATCCCAAACCGACGCCGTCAGCGGAAATCTGATCGCGGCATTTTCGGGAAGCGTCTTCGAACCTTACGCTATTGAAAACCCCGAACTTTTTCTCGGCTCTATCGGCGAACGCATAATGACCGTAAAGCTGGATGCGGAAAGTGAAAACGCGGCGATCATTGCTAACGTAAAAAACGAGGTCGATATAAAAAAATCCATAGCAAAGGAGATCGATTTTACAAAGCCGCCCGAAAAGAGCGGTGAAGCGGTTATGTGGAAGTCTGAAGATGGCGAATTTGCCGCTGCATTTTTAGGAGATGTCGTTATCGTCGGCGATGCGGAGATTGTCTCTAAATGCCTTGCCGCCAAATCGTCCGGCGAAAATATGACCAAGATCGAAAGATTTAAGCAGTTCGAAATTACTGCCGCCACCGCGGTAACCGTCGCGAGCGAAACAGATCCTGCCGCTAAGATAATTGAGGTACTAGGAGAAAAGAAGCCGGAAAATATGCCGCTGGAGCAGAGATCCTTCACCGCAACCATATTTGACGGTGAAGGAATGCATCGTAAGACATTATCAAATTTTGGTTTGATCGGCTCGATTATTGAACAGTTTGCGAAGGAGTAGGAAAGGTTTTACCAATAGGATTGATCAAAGCTTGCCGTATTATCATTATATGGCTCGAAGACGAGACAGCTTTTGACGCTCTTTTTTTGAAGCCTGCCAGAGGTCGTATTGGCCCTGCATACCAATCCATAGTTCGGGAGTGGTACCAAGCGCATCTGAAAGACGCAGTGCCATTTCGGCGGAAATTCCGGCGTTTCCGTTCAGCACACGAGAGAGTGCGGCGCGCGTCACTCGTAAATGAGTGGCTGCATCAGTGACTGACACGTTCCCCAAATAATCTTTCAATACTGTTCCCGGATGGGGCGGATTGAACATTCTCATAATTTCAATGATAGTCCTGATAATCAACTAAAATCGCATCGTTACCTTCGAAAGCAAATGTTAGCCGCCAGTTGCCGCTGACATCTACTGACCAGTGACCGGCTAGATCGCCGTGCAAAGCATGAAGACGCCAGCCTGGAGCGTTCATGTCCTTTGGAGCGGCCGCATTATCGAGGGCAAACAGTTGAATACGAAGTTTGTCCGCATGTTTGGGCTGAATACCGGCTTTCGATCCATGTGTAAAGAAACGTTCAATTCCTTTATGCCGAAAGCTTCCTCTTAGATTCCTTTTTCAGCTTTCGCACATTTCGTTCGATCCATCGTTCGGCCTCATTGAAATACGCAAATTTTTCCTCGTCTCGCCGGAACGCGGGTGTATGGTTGTATCGGCGGCCGTTGTGGTGGACGGTCGGGTGGTGGATGTG
>JANMSP010000207.1:0-3574 GCA_031389475.1 Pyrinomonadaceae bacterium | reverse complement strand
TGACGCCGGAACTGCCGTAATGATTGATGTGCGGGCGGAGGCGGCTTACAAAGCGGAGCACATCAAAGGCGCGATCAACATCACGCCCGAAATGCTTGAAGCCAAATACAAAGGGCTGCCGAAGGATAAAAAGCTGATAGTCTATTGTTCCTGACCAAGCGAACATTCGAGTGCCAGTTTGGTAACTCAACTAAAGTCAAAAGGAATCGAAAACGCATACGCTCTAATCGGCGGAACCAAAGTCTGGAAGGACGCGGGATATCCGATGGAAAAAAGTAAGTAAACTGAGTAGCCACAAATTACACAAATGACACGAATAAGAGATTTTTATTCGTGCCATTTGTGTAATTTGTGGCTAATTTTCTTAGAGCCTTACGATCGTCGCGTTGCTTCCGTTGCGAACATCTTCAGACAGAGCGTTTCGCGTATCGACTATTAGCGGTGCGAGTTCGCAAACGCGTTTGTAATCGATGCCGGAATGTTCGGTGCAGATTATTACACAGTCCGAATTTTTTATCAGGTCATCGGTTAAGTCCTGATTCGAAAGTGCATCGCCGGCACCGATCGTGTATGCGTGGTCGAAAGTTACTTCCGGCACGAACGGATCGTGATAGACGAGGTCGGCACCTTTGGCCCGGAGCAGGTCGATGATCGAAAGAGCGGGCGATTCGCGCATGTCGTCGATGTCTTTTTTGTACGCTACTCCAAGTATTAAAACTTTAGAGCCGTTAACTGCTTTTTTTACGTCATTTAACGCCGTCGAGACGAGCTTTACCACGTACGCCGGCATTCCTGAATTGACCTGTTCCGCAAGCGAAATAAACTGCGAATCGAATCCGTGCTGCCGTGCCTTCCACGACAAATAATGCGGGTCGAGCGGAATGCAGTGGCCGCCGATTCCCGGCCCCGGATAGAATGCCATAAAGCCGAAAGGTTTGGTCGCAGCCGCGCGCACGACTTCCCAACTGTCGATGCCGAGCGTATTGCATAGGCGCGCCATCTCGTTCGCCATGCCGATGTTGATCGCGCGAAAGGTGTTTTCCCAGAGTTTGCAGGCTTCGGCAACGCGGGCCGATGAAACGGAATGAACCTCGTCCACGATTTCGTTATAAAGCATCGCCGCAATCTCGGTCGAATCCTTCGAAACGCCGCCGACGACCTTCGGAATATTGTGTGTCTGGTATTGCGGATTGCCCGGATCGACGCGTTCCGGCGAAAAGGCGAGCAGAAAATCTTCGTCTATCACAAACCCGTTTTCCTCAAACATCGGCAGCAAAACTTCGTCCGTAGTGCCCGGATAGGTCGTTGATTCGAGAATTATCAGCTGCCCGCGACGCTGGTATTTCTGGATCTGTTCGCCGGCCGCGATGATGTAGGACATGTCCGGGTCTTTCGTTTTTCGCAGCGGCGTCGGGACGCAGATTACGATAACGTCGCACTCCGCAAGCTGTGCAAAATCGGTCGTAGCTGTCAATTTCCCGCTATCGACGCATTTCGCCAGATTCTCGCTCGAAACATCTACAATGTAAGAGGTCGAATTATTTATCTGGCTGACCTTATTGTTATCTACCTCGAATCCGATCCCGCGGAACCCTTTCAGACAGAATTCAACTATCAGCGGCAGCCCGACATAGCCTAATCCGATCACGCCGACAGACGCAGTTTTATCCGCAATACGCTTTTCTATTTCGTTCTTTATCATTATTCCGATTATTAAACTTTTTGAATTATTTTATAGGTACTTATAACTCTTTAAAAGTAGGTCACACGCTAACTTTAGTCAAGAGTTAAACGGTTCATGGTAAAATGCCTTAGGAAAAAATACCGTCTTCGACAATTCAAGCCGAAATTTGCCCAGATTCGTTATGAGCTTTCAAATTTATTCGACTAACCCGGTTGTCAGGTCCGTCATCGAAGGCAGTGTGCCAAGGCCGGCCCAGATCGCAGCCGCACGCGGAATTCTGCCGCTGCCGCAGAACGATCTGCTGGAAATTCTGGTCGGCCTTTCGGAAAATGCTGACAGGGAGATTGCAGATCATGCCCGAGAAACGTTAGCTTCGCAGGATTCCGCGATGCTCGGCGAGTCGTTGAGTTCCGCGGATATTCCGACTTCGGTTATCAATTATTACTCGGGACGGCCCGAGTCTGCAAAAGAGATTCACGAATCGATCATCCTGAACACGAAAACGCCGACCGCTACAATAGTAAAATTTGCGGCATCGACAACGAGCGGGGAGCTTTTGGAACTGATCGCCGCGAACCAGCAGCTTTTGATTCAGGCGCCCGCAATCATTGAGGCTATTATAGCCAATCCTTCTCGCAGTTCCGAAGCCGAGCGGCGTGCATCCGAAACTAAGCGTGAGTTCTTCGAAAAGGAACGCGGTGCCCAGCAAATCGCCAGCGAACTTCGCGCTCAGGGCAACGAAGCGGCCGCCGAATTCTTTGAGCAGTCGGACATCGGAAATTCCGACATCAGCATGGAGGATGCGATCTTACTAGCTTCGATGATCGAAGTTTCGGACAGCGAAACCGACGATTCGTGGCTCGGGCTCGAATTTCTTGAGGAACTTTACGAAGAGACCCCGGAACAGCGCGAAGCGATCGTCAATAAAATCATCGGAGAATTTAAGATGGAGGACATGGATATGCCGAACGAACGCGTCTCGGTCATCAGCCACATCCTGAAGATGGGAATGAAGGACCGCGTCCGCTACGCCGCCAAAGGCGACCGTGAATCGCGTAATATTCTGATCCGCGATCCGAACCGCATCGTCGCCCAGGCCGTTATCAATAACCCGCGAATCACCGACCAGGAAGTCGAAAAAATCGCCGGAATGCGGACGATCACGGAAGACATTTTGCGGCAGATCGCCTCTAACAGGCAGTGGTCGCGAAACTATGCGGTAATGCATAATCTCGCCCGCAATCCGCGCACGCCGTTCTCGAATGTACTGACGATAATGTCCAGACTGCAGCTACGCGACCTCGCCGCCTTGTCGAAAAACCGCAACGTCTCCGACGCCGTGAGGCGCCAGGCGCTAAGGCTCTCGCAGGCGAGGACCGGTAAGTGATGGAACGCAGGCACCCTTGCCTGCAATGAGCGTTGCTTCAACGCGAACAAACTTTCGGCAAATAACCAAAGTTGCGGCAATGCAACTGCGTCGCGGACTCCGCAGGCAGGCAAGGTGCCTGCGTTCCGTCAAAGAAAATTGGTCACTCGTCCCGTCTTAATGTAAGATCCCGCCATGTCCGTGAACGTATGGCTCGCCGCTCCGGCCCACATGCCCGTAAATAACGCCATGAGAAAGCCATCACCCAGATTAGTTCGAGTAAATTCCCCGATCGTCCGCCACGTTTCCGCGAATTCTTGTAGATTCGGCAAGCTTCCTTCAAAATAACAGGCTAGCGCAAAAACCGTAACGAATGCAGCAAGCGTCAGTACACCCATAAAATAAACGATTCTCAGCAGCGTACCGAATACCAACCCGTGCGACCACCTCGACCGATGCTTAAAGAACGAGCGGTACGGATACCACAGCACTTTAAAGACGTTCCATCGCGAATACTGCTTCGA
>JANMSP010000191.1:0-13569 GCA_031389475.1 Pyrinomonadaceae bacterium | reverse complement strand
TTGCGGACAAGGATGTCCGCGTTCCGCCTGCCGCCGGTCAATATTCTCGCTCCGCTTGCTCGGAAATCTTCGACGTGCTTTTCTACAATTTCAATCTGCCTTTCAGACGACATTGCTCCAATCGATGTCGTTTCCTTGGCGCCCGTGTCCTGTTTGAGTAATTTTACTTTTTCAACAATTAGCGAGGTCAGCTTCTCTGCCACGCCTTCCTGTACATAAAGCCGCTCGACCGACGAGCACGATTGGCCCGAATTACAAAAAGCTCCCCAAACTGCGGCGCTTGCAGCGAGTTCCAGATTTGCGTCGTCAAAAACGATCATCGGATCTTTACCGCCCAGTTCGAGCACGACCGATGTGAGATTTTTCGCCGCCGCTTCCGCTATCTTTTTGCCGGTCGCGACGCTGCCGGTGAACATTATCTTGTCCGGAGCGGCTTCGACCAGTGCCGCTCCCGCCCGCCCGTCGCCGGTTAAGATCTGCACCGTATTTTCAGGAAGTCCGCCCTTCTCGAATATCTCGCCGATCTTCAATCCCACCAGCGGCGTCAATTCCGAAGGCTTGATCACAACCGTATTTCCTGCCATCAGCGCCATCACCGCTTCGCCGAGCGGAATCGAAAACGGGTAATTCTACGCCGGAATAATTCCTACCACGCCGAGCGG
This sequence comes from Pyrinomonadaceae bacterium, assembly GCA_031389475.1. GTDB lineage: Bacteria > Acidobacteriota > Blastocatellia > Pyrinomonadales > Pyrinomonadaceae > OLB17. The sequence continues at coordinate 12,907 of JANMSP010000191.1, read as the reverse complement.
GTGATAAATGATCTTCGAAGTGCGGCCGAGCATTCCGTAAAGGCCGATATTTATCTTTGCGGGCCGCAGCATTTTCTCGGTATTTCGGGCAAAATACTGCATCAGGTCGAGCACAGGCGCGATCTCCATTGCGATTGCCTCACCGAATGGCTTGCCCGATTCAGCGGAGATCAGATGAGCGATCTCATCTACCTGCGAAAGAATCACTTCGCGGGTTTTCATGATGTACGCCCGGCGTTCGCGAAATGTGTTCTGTTTCCATCCGGCAAATGCCGAACGCGATCTATGCACCGCAACGTCAATATCGCTCGCCGACATTTGCGGCACACGCCCCACTTCTTCGCCGGTTGCGGGATTAAAAGAAATAAGTTCTTCCCCTTCGTCGTTCTCTTTAATTGCCGCTCTCATAATTTACCAGGCCCGGAATAACGCAAATCGAAATATGAATCAGGTTTTTTCCATCTTTTCCTAATCGTTAGGCGTTGTCGACAACATTATCGGTGATCCGGTCAATATCGGCGCCGACGGATCCCAGTTTTTTTACGATCGTTTCGTAGCCGCGGTCGATATGGTAAACCCGGTCGATGAGCGTTTCGCCTGATGCGCACAGGGCAGCCAGAACGAGCGACGCCGACGCCCGAAGATCGGAGGCCAATATCGGGGCGCCTGTCAGCGGCGTTTTGCCTCTGACAACGGCTTTGTTCCCGGAAATTTGAATGCTGGCACCCAAACGGATCAGCTCGGAGGCGTGCATAAACCGGTTTTCGAAGATCGTTTCAGTAATGGTCGATGTGCCTTCGGCTTGCGTCATCAGGGCCATATATTGGGCTTGCATATCGGTCGGGAACAGCGGGTGCGGCTCGGTCGTTACGTCCATCGCCTTTAGTCCGCCGGAGCCGCATTTGACGTTGAGCGTGCTTTGATTCAGTTCCTCGATCTCGACACCGGCCGCGCGCAATTTTTCGATGACGGTCGTGATGTGGCCGGGATTACAACTTTTTATTTCAAGCTCGCCGCCGGTGATCGCGGCCGCGACAATGAAAGTGCCGGTTTCGATACGGTCAGGGATGATCGTGTGTTCTGCGCTGCCAAGGGCTTCGACGCCTTCGATTTCTATTACGGGCGTCCCTGCGCCTTTTATGCGGGCACCCATTTTATTGAGCAATTCGGCGAGGTCTTCTATTTCCGGCTCCTGTGCGGCGTTGCGTATAACCGTTCTTCCTTTTGCAAGAGCGGCGGCCATCATCACGTTTTCCGTACCGGTCACGGTTACTTTTTCGAAGAATATTTCCGCGCCCTGCAGCCGACCTGTAGGCGCACGAGCTACAACATCACCGGATTCAAGCGAAACGGTCGCTCCCAGTTGTTCAAACGCCCGCAAATGCAAATCGATCGGCCGAGTGCCGATAGCGCAGCCGCCGGGCAAACTGACCTTTGCCTGGCCGAACCTCGAAAGCAGAGGGCCAAGAGCGAGCACGCTGGCCCGCATCGTTTTTACAAGCTCATACGGAGCCTCAAATGTTTCGATGTTTTTAGCGGTAATCTTATGCGTCCGCAGTTCCGGCGTGAGCACTGTCGCTCCCAGATCTTCAAGCAGACGGCGCTGAGTTATGAGGTCCTTAACATAAGGAACATTGTGCAGAGTTACCGTCTCAGCCGTTAGCAAAGTCGCCGCAAGGCACGGCAAAGCAGAATTTTTTGCACCGCTGATCTCGATCTTCCCGTGCAGAGGCTTGCCGCCGCGAATTAAAAATTTGTCCATTGAATTATACGAACCGATTTACTTATGGATATGAAAAGAAAATCTTATCATAGGATTTCGCTTGAGCTAAGGCGGTCGGTCGAGTCAGGCAACCAGTCCCATCTCGAACTCATCTTATTAACAGCTTCGAATAACTTGTGGGATAGTGAGTTGAGAAGCTTTGTTTGGACTCCTGATCCCCGGTTTTGCTGCCCTCCTGGCGAAATCGGGGCTTTTTTATTGCGCTATTTTCGCGAGAACGTTTCTAATCTGTTTCAGGTGACGTGCCTTGTGGCCTCCGGCGAGCGTCAGCCACTCGGCGGCAGAGATGTCGCCGAAATATGGGTGCGGAAATTTGAGATCGGAACAGTCGCAGGTGTCGAAAAGCGGGCGGAGTTCGTTAAATTTGGCGTTCGTTTCGTCCATTTTCGCAAGCGATTCGGCAACTGTACTGTTGCCCGCCGGTTTAACCATTGTCGGAGCTTCGAGCTTTATTACTGCGACCTCTGCTCCTTTCGCCCGAAAGTTGTCCGAAATAAATGTCGTGCCGTCCGACGTTTTTCCCTTGGCCTGGGCTTCCTTCAGCAATTTTTCGCAGATTCGAGCCATTCCATTTTCAACGATTGCGACATGTTCCGCGATCTGCGCGACAGACCAAGTTTCTCCCTCAGGCAGTGCGGACGCCTGCTCGGGCGATAAGCCGGTAAGCGTATCGATGAATTTCTTTTGGATATTGTCGTTTCCGGCGTAGATCTCGGCGATTGTTTGGGTGTTCATAGTATTTTGATTAAAAGTGATAAAAAAATTCGCTAATCGCTACTTCAATGCCTGCGGAGTCAAGATCAAGCGGTGCCAACGCGGGAAACTGGTGACGTTGTCCATCTCGTTCTTCATTCTTCTAATATAAGCGGTTTGAAAATACAACTCGCTGTCAGCGGGCCAACCGAGAGCAGTGATCGGATTATAGGAAGCCAGCTTATTTTCGTCCGGCAAAGCTGTCAGCGGCTGATCGGCGGGTGACGCATTCGGTGGAGAATTTGGGTCAGTAGTATTCGCCGCGTCGAGTTTGCGCGCCTGATCGCGGTCATAGAGCTGCGATGAGATCAGGAGATTGTTACGCAACGGGATCGCCGCCTGTGTCGGTGTATTTCCGCTCGAATCATAAACGCGGACCTGCCTGTCGAAGGCAGCGGCAACCTTTGCCGAATCTGGCGACCAGACCGGCTGCACTGCGGTCAATCCATCGTCCAGGCGGCGTTCGCGGCCCGTTTTTTCGACAATTCGCGGCCGCCCGACAGGAACGAAGATCTCGCCCTGCAGATCGGCACGCTGATTCAAAAACAGCCATTCGCGAGACGTCGCGGCGAGAGCGGCGAGCATAGTGCTATCCGGAGACCAGACGTAATAAAAATAGATCAACCCTTCGTTCTGCGTGAGCGGCTTCACGCTGTCACCGTCGGCATTGCATAGATATATCTGCTCGCTCCGAAAGGTGAGCACACCTGTCGGAGCCGGCGGTGTCGGAGCAGCTGGAGCGACGGTCGCTTCCGGATTTGCCTCGGGATTGGCGGAAGCTGTGTTCGTGTTTGCGTCCGGCGGCGGCTGAACATTCGTATTTGCCGCGGTGTCTGTGTTGACGACCGCGGTATTGGTGTTTGCATTTACCGCTGGTTGATTCGGATTCTGCGGGCCTTCGGGCGTTTCAGTCGGGACGCCGCGAAGCATCGCGACGAAGGCGAGCGATGCTGAATCGGGCGACCATACGATCGTGTCCGGAAAATGCACGGCCATCGTTTCGGCTGTAATTTTGCGCAGCAGGGTGCCGTCCGGGGAATACATGTCCAGGCGAAATTCCGACTGCAAATCGACCGGCTGATGATATATCGCCAAAACCCGCTTGCCGTCCGGCGAGGTCAGCGTTTTATCAAGCAGTTCCTGCGGGCGGTTTTGGTCGAAATCAGTCTGAACGGCTACATTTCGTTCCTGATTAGCGGCGTTTATTCGGTTGTCCGCCGGAGCAGGAACGTCAGCTTCGTAGCGGTAATTCAGCCGTACGGCAGGAACATCGGCGAGTGCCGTGTAGCCGACGGTTTCTAGTTGCGGAGCGTTCTGTTGACACGCGGTAAAGCTAAGTAATAAAAGAATTAATAAGAGCGTATCAGTAGTAGATTGTTTTGACATTTAGTCCCGATAAATTGCCACTAGCTTTAGCTAGTGGACGCATTCAATAAAAAAGAGCGGCTTTAGACGATCTTGTTCATTAAAATTCCTATAAGCTCTAGCCTAATTTCGGCTAAAGCCGGGAGTGTCAGTAATCTCCTCCACTATCTAAAGCTAGTGGCAATTTAAAGAGAAAAAGCTACCCTAACCGTTACGACGATGCCGAGAACTCAAATTCTTATAAATCCGCATTCAGGTAATTTCTATACAGCTTTTTCTGCCCATCCGAAGGCGAATCGACGGGGGCGAAGCGGTAGCTTTTGCGTGTGTTTGAGCCGAGCGTGAACGTAACATCTCGAAGCTGGTCGAAACGAAAGATCGTCATTTTGACCTTGTCGTTCGGTTTCCGCTCGCCGAGATAGCTGGTCAAAAACGCATTACTCGCACGATTGCCGTCGATCGCAACTATTTGGTCGCCGGTGTTCAGGCCCTGCTCGTAAGCCGGTGTCCCGGCGGGAACAGTACGGATAGTCAGCCGGCCGCCTTCCTCGGCAAGATCGGCGCCGATGTAGGCTTTGTCCTTATTCGCTTCGCTTCCGACGATCTGTAGCCCGAGGCCCTGCACAATTCCGCTGTAATCGATCTCTTCAGTGCCGCGGACATATTTGGTGAAGAAATCGTCGAGGCTTTTCCCGGCCATTATTTCCGCAGTCTTCTGGTAATCTTCAGGCGTGTAATTGCGGTTCTTTTTGGCAAATTCTTCATAAAGGTAACGCATAACGTCGTCGAGCGATTTTGCTCCATTGCTGGACGTGCGGATCGTAATGTCGAGCATCATATTGACGATCTCGCCTTTATCATAATAAGAGATCTGATTATTTATCGAGTTTTCGTCCTGCCGATAATATTTGATCCATGCGTCCAAACTGGCTTCCTCGACGCTGGTTTCGAAACGGCCGGGCCGGGCCTGAAGTTGTTCGATCATCGACGCTTTGCCCTCGAGCATTTCCTGATCGGTGATCAAGCCTGCACGCCGCATTAGAATTCCTTCATAATAAGCGGTCGCACCCTCTGCGACCCAAAGCAGCTTGGTGTAATTCTCGTTTTCGTAATCGAACGGCCCTAGCGTGTCGGGGCGAATGCGTTTAACATTCCAAACATGGAAAAATTCGTGAGCTACGAGGTTCAAAAAGCTTATATATCTTGCCCGCGGCTTAAAGCCGAAGCGGTTCCATTGCAGTGCGGTCGAATTCAGATGCTCAAGGCCGCCGCCGCCACGCAGGTTCAGGATAAAAGTGTAGTTGTCATAAGGAAGATCGCCGAAAATCTTCGCAGATTCTTCAATGATTTTCGCGGTATCTTCCGCCATTTGCTTGAGGTCGTAATTTCCCTCGCCGGTTACGACGTAGCGGTGCGGTTTGCCCAGTACAGTAAAAGCAATTTCCTTGAAATTACTGACCTCGAAGGGCGAATCGTACAAAATATCGAAATTTGCGGCCCTGAAAGTGTTCGGCTGCCCCGCGACCGGCGGCAATCCGGTGGCGACCTTCCAGTTTCCGTAAGGATTTACCTTTAAGATAGAAGGCGTTTGCAATCCGTTTTTCGGGAACATTAAAAGTGCAGCATTGTTCCAGAATCCGTGCTCGTCGTTTAGCTCATTTGTTCTAACCGTCAGTTCATTAGAATAAACGCGGTACGTCGCGACAATCTCGCCCGCTCCTTTTGAATTGACCTGCCAGGTGTTTTTATTTATCTTACGCCACGGAAGATTGCGGCCATTTGCATCTTTCACCGCGAAATCCTGCACGTGCCGGGCAAATTCGCGTACCAGATAGCTGCCTGGCGTCCAGACCGGCATTTTAAGTTCTGCCTGGTCCGGCATACGGGAAGATCTCATCCGCATCTCGACCTCGAGCAGATGCGTCCACGGCCTGGGCATTGAGACGGTGTAAGAGATTTCCGGCGTTTGAGTTTGCGTCTCAACCTTCTTTTTTTCTGCGGAGATTTCTTTTGCGGACGTTTCCTGATACATAGAAAATAAAACTGCGGCAAAAAGGATTAGGACAAATTTCGATCGGTAAATTCGATGCATTATTCTTTCAAGCTCCATGGGTATACATAATGTTTTGGCAGAAGCCTGACCGTTAGGAAGGCCTTCTTTACGGTTATCGCTAAAGCCCTCCTAACAGTCAGGCTTCTGCATTTGAACAAGTTATCCTGTATTCTACTATGAAACAAAATTTTGCTAAAATTTGGTTATGGGTTTGCCGAAATTAAAAACAAAAATTAGCCTCGAAGATTATCTTGAGGGTGAAAAAATAAGTCCGGCAAAGCATGAGTATGTTGACGGCGAAGTGTATGCGATGGCCGGGACAAGCGGTAATCATAATTTGATTGTCGGCGAGTTATACTCGCTTTTACTTAATCATCTTCGTAGTTCTAAGTGCCAGCCATTCTTTGGTGATATAAAGGTTCGAGTAACGAAAGCTGTTTACTATTATCCGGACGTTCTGGTTTCCTGCGAGGAAAATCCCGAAAACCCTTATTTTCGCAATCAGCCGATTCTCATCATAGAAGTAACCTCACCATCAACTGAGAACATCGATCGCCGTGAAAAACTTCTCTTTTATCAGCAAATGCCAAGTGTCCAAGAGTATGTTGTAGTCGATCAGCATACAATGAACGTCGAAGTACACCGGCGCCAACCGAATGGCAGTTGGATAACCTATTATTTTAATGAGGCTAGCGATATCGTCGAACTAACCTCCGTTGAGCTTTCCATTCCACTTCCCGATCTTTACCGCCGCGTTCAGTTTCAAAAAAATGCAAGCCCAGAAAACTAACGAAAAATTCTTCACCACGCCTTTAATAATAATTTTCGTTACAGTTTTTATCGACCTGATCGGATTCGGGATGGTAATCCCGATTTTGCCTTATTACGCGAATACCGAACCGTTTTTGGCTACGCCGTTTGAGATCGGGATTCTAGTCGGCGTTTATTCGCTGATGCAGTTTTTCTTTTCACCGATCCTCGGGCGACTGTCCGACAAATATGGGCGGCGGCCGATCTTGTTTATCAGTATTCTGGGTTCGGCAGTTGGATATTTTGTGATGGGAATTGCGGAAACGCTCGTTCTCGTCTTTGTCGGGCGGATCATCGGCGGTATAACCGGTGCGAATATTTCGACGGCTCAGGCTTACATCGCGGACATCACCACACGGGAGAATCGGGCAAAAGGCATGGGCTTATTTGGTGCGGCATTTGGCGTAGGGTTTATTTTAGGGCCGGCGATTGCCGGTGTTTTGAGCAAATACGGTGTGCACGTTCCGTTTTATTTTGCCGCCGGATTGTCACTTGTGAACGCAGTCGCACTCTACTTTATACTGCCGGAATCGCTCAAGCCGGGCGTCTCCGACCATTTGCCTGAACGCAAAGGCAGGATCACGGAAATCTTCGATTCGCTTCGTGAAAAAGAGTTTGGTGTTATCAATCTGGTTTTCTTTCTGCTTGTCACGGCGTTTTCGATAATGACCTACGCGTTCGTCTTGTACACAGCGTTTCGATTCGATTACAAGCCGGAGGAAAACGGATATTTATTTGCTTACATCGGAGTCATCGCAATTATCACCCAAGGCGTTTTGTTCGACCGGTTGGTGAAAAAATTCGGGGAATCGCCGCTGATCGCCTTCGGCTGTTTGCTGATGGTGGTGAGTTTGTTTGCCGTACCGTTTATCGGACCGGAACCATTCTCGGGTGGCGTGGCGGCTTTGCTGATCGGAATGGCCGTGTTGTCGGTCGGAAATTCGTTGGCGTCGCCGGCGTTGACAAGCCTTGCTTCGAAAGGTGCAGACGACCGCGATCAGGGCCGAACTATGGGAATACTGCAATCCGGTGCAAGCCTCGCACGCGTCGCCGGGCCGCTGCTCGGCGGAGTTCTATTGAATAACGCGATGAATGGAATGGACGATTCTACCTTGCAGAGAACATTCTGGACGGCAGCGGCAATTATGTTCGTGGCATTCTTGGTGGCGTTGTATTCATTGAGACTGAACCGGTCGGCGAATGTAGTCGAAAGAATTAATTGACGGGTTTATAACTGGAACGCAGGCAGCCTTGCCTGCAATGAGCGTCGCTTCAACGCGAACAACCCTCTTGCGACAAACACTCACCTGCAATGTAACCGCGTCGATGACTCCACGGGCAGGCAAGGTGCCTGCGTTCCTTAACCAACAGCTCTTTGGCGTTGCTTTGACGCGGCGGGGAAAACTAATCTAAACGTTGTTCCGTCGCCGTTTTCGCTGAATGCTTCGATCGTTCCCGAATGTTCCTGGACGATGCCGTATGACACGGCGAGGCCGAGGCCGGTACCATTTCCGACGCCTTTAGTTGTGAAAAACGGATCGAATATTTTATTGATGTTTTCCGGTAAGATTCCCTTGCCGGTGTCTTTAACCTCGATACTCACCTCGCCGTTCTCGTTCACGCCCGTCTCTAGAACGATCTCGCCGCCATCGAACATCGCGTCACGGGCGTTTAGGATTAGATTGGTAAATACTTGCTGTAGTTTTCCGCCGTTGGCAAAGATCTTCGGCGGCTTTTTCGTGTAATTTTTGACGATCTTTATATTGGAGTTACGCAGTTGAGGTTCGAGTAGTTGGAGCGTATCGTCAAGCAATTTATTGATGTCGAGATCGGCCGTTTCGACGGCGCTTCCCGTGCGGGAGAAATTCAACAGGTTCCCGACAATGTTCGTGGCCCGGTCGGTCTGCCGCTGCATTTTCTGCAATAGCGCGTGTTTTGGATCGGTTTCCGGGATCATTCCGAGCAACATTTGCGTATAGCTCGAAACACCGGTGAGCGGCGTATTTACTTCGTGGGCGACACCGGCAGCGAGCAGGCCGATACTCGAAAGTTTTTCGCTTTGCTGGAGCGTTTCCTCAAGCTTTACGCGGGAAGAAACATTTTCAAAAACGATGATCGCACCTGTCTGCTCGTTCGACACCGAGCGAAGCGGAGCGACGGCGACGTTCAGAATAAGCGAGCGGCCAGCCTTATCGTAGGTATGCAGCTTGTAAGCATTGCGGATCTCGGTTAGATGCCAGCGGGATTTGCCGAGAATGTTCGCCAGATTCAGCGCGAAACTTTCGTCAAAAATATCTTCGACCATCTTCCCGACCGCCTGTTCGCGAGGAATGCCGATCATTTCCTCGAACGGCGTGTTGCATCGAATAATTTTGCCGTCTTCATCGACGGCAAGAAGGCCGACATTGACCGACTCCACAATCGATTCGTTAAATTCCTTAAGCAATGCAAGCTCTTCGGTATGCTCCTGCTGTTCTTGATAAAGGCGGCTGTTTTCGATAGCGACGGCGATGTAGCCGGAAACCGTCCGTAAAATTTCAAGGTCTTCCGACGAAAGCAGCGAACCATCAATGCCGCGGCCGAGGCCGATCACAGCGACCATTTTGCTGCGGACGACACACGGCACGAAATAATGTAGTTCCTGGCGGATCGGAAATTTATTATGCCAATTAACGTTCGAATCGGAATCGTCGGCATCCTGTAGATCGATTTCATCGGCCCGGACGATGCCGGCTTCGGCCGATTTTTCACGGATCATCTGCCTGAAATCAGCCGGTATCTTGTAAGTGTCGCTCAAGCCCGCCGATTTCGCGACTTTGTATTTGCCGGTCTGCCCGTCCTCAATAAATACGGCGACCTTTTCGACATCCAGGACCTGTTTCAGCCGGTCGATCAACCCTTCGAGCAGCGGTTCCATCGCCGTCGAAGCGGAAAGCGTACGGCCGAAATCGAGTAAACCATTTCGAAGATCGTAGCGGTTACCGTAAAAGAAGCGGTCGGCGCGTTCCTGCAAAAAATTCTTGAGCGGTTCGCTGAGCATCACAATTGCCGCCATCGCAATCAATGCTATGAGGGCGCGTAGCGTGATCTCGGTATTAGAAAGATTGCTGCCGACGGCGAGAAAAACAAGGCCTAAGGCGACTGCGCCGATCATCATCGCGATCGCCATCGTCGTCAACGCGTAAACGAGCGCCCGGCGGACGACGACATCGACATCCATCAAACGATAGCGGACGACGGAATGCCCGAAGCTAAGCGGGATCAAAGCAAGCGGCAGTGTCGTAATTGCAACAGTCAGCGTGTCATCGGGAAGAAAAATAAAGCGTCGTGCGATCTGGACCAGCAGAATCGGGACAATCGAAAAAATAGTCCCCCACATCGCCCATTTCAAACGCTGGCGGACGAGCGGCTGCCTGCTCGATAGAAAACGCCACAGCAGTAAAGTTGCTCCGATGGAAACGCCGATGACGAAATGAATAACGAGCGCCTGATTGAGAATCGGGAAAACCTTGAACGATGTGCTAAACACGCGAATTGCCGATGCCACGCTATCGATAGGAATCAACTGTCCGAGCGAAAAGAATAAATTGCCCGCAGTCAAAACAATGGCTGGAATATAAAGCCCGTAAGTTTTCCACGGTTTCACGTCGAGAACCTCGCTTCTCACCGGATAACGCAGGCAGAAATGCATGAACAGCGGCACGAAAAAGGCAAAGGCGATGTCGTCGAGAAGGTTGACGGCTAGATCGAAATCCTGACCCAGATTTATGGTCCGGTAAACGTGAAAAACGAAAGCGGCTAGACAAATAGTCGCGAAATGCAGCACGAATGGTGAGCGGCTGCCCTGTTTGAAGAGCACGAAAATACCGACTCCGAGCCAGATAATTCCGACCAATGTAAGAAAAATTATCGACGGCGTCCAGCGCGGCAGCGTGTCGATATTTTTCAGATCGGCGAAATAATAGTTATCGGAGAATGAATACGAGACTTTCTGATACCGGTATGTGAGCGAGCCGCCGACGCCGGCCGCATCAAGATACATCGGAATATCCGCAACCGAAACAGCTTCGTCGAAATTTTGCCCGTCGAGACTAAGAGCCCAAAGCTTATCCCCCCTCGAAATTCCGGAGCGCGAAGCAGCCATTCCCGGAATCACGGATTCGGCATAAATCCCGTCCGCCCGTTCGACCCACAGAACGCCGTCCGTCGGCGACAGTTCATGATATGCCCGCTGGAAAAGATTGAGTGCTCCGCCAGCGACGAATAAAACCGTCACGACCAGCCACATCAGGCTCCAACTTGTAAGCACTTTTCCCTTCATCCCTTTAAGGCATAATTTGCCATTGCTTTCTGGATGCAAGATTTGTTCCAGTTCACCAACCGGCACAAGTCGTTCAAATAACAGGAATTATACCGGAAAAACAGGAATGTAATGTATGGTGCAGAACGCGAGCGGCGAATTTAATCCAGTTTTTCGGTTTATATTCCGAGAATTTGGAAACGGAACGCAGGCAGCCTGCCTGCAATGAGCGTGAAACGCGAACACACCTTTGACAACGGACACTTTGGCGGCCAACGTCAATTCGCGACGAAACGCCCGCGTGCCGGCAAGGATGCCTACATCCAGTTAAAATCTAACGAGGATACCGCCGCGAAGAGCTCGCCGATGTGAATTAAGTCTAAGGCCGCCTTCTTCACCGCTGGCTCCGGTTTGGAAACCGAAAAGGTTTCTGGCATCGACTACGGCTTCGGCGTGAAAGGGCAGGCCGAGCGTCGGAAGGTTTTGGGTGACCATTATGTTGAGGCCGGGATCATAGATGGCGAGTCGGCCCTGGAACGGGTCGATCGCAAATACTGTGGCTTGCGGCGAGAGACGGAAGATCGTCTTAATGTTTGTTCCCGTTTTCAGATCGGCTTCGAATTGGCCGAAGAACGATTGAAAATAAGCTTGCTGAAACAACTCCGCCGGGTTGGTTAATCCTTCATCCGAAATCTGCTGTCCGCTGCCAAAACTGTATCCGGCCGAGGTGCTGAAACGGCCGCTTAATCGGCGTGAATAAACAACGCGGACACCCTGCGCTTCCCCCTGCTGATTTCCCGTAAATTCGCTGAAACCTTCCGAATCGATAGCGTCGAACGGCTGGCTCGTAAACCCGACGCCCCGGCCTAGCGTGGCGTCGAAAAAAGCATTGGCTTCGATGCTCGATTTATTATCGAGCACACGTTCGATGCCGAATTCGAACCGCCGGCTTTTGTTCATCTGCGGCTTTTCATTTTCGACGACGAAATCCTGAATAACGGCAGGATCGCGGAACGTTATCTGAGCGTCTTCGAGTTCAATGGCACGGCCCCACGTTCGCTCCTCGGTCTGCGTCGTGTAGGCGGTGCGAAAACGCGTTTTGTCATTCACATCGAACTGGATGCCCAGCCGCGGGCTGATCGAAAAATCATTTCCCGCCCCGATAAACCTTGAATAATCTACGCCGAAAACCAATATCAGGCCCTCGCGGACGTTCCATTCATCGAGTGCCTGCACCGAAAATTGGGCGAGTGATTTGTTGTCGTTATTTACCGTGAAACTGCCTAAACTGGCGATTGATGTATTGACCCGAACCTGATGGCCGTCAACGGGCCGGAACTTCGCAAGCGATTCAAAACGCATCGGAGCGTCCCTACCGACGCCGGCCTGCCCCGCAAAAACGATTTCGGCATTTTCGCCAAGCGGCACAAGGGTTGCGGCGTTGATCCCAGCGTATGCACCGGAATCAGAACCCGCAAAATATGTTTCGACTACCGTTTGACCGCTTCGTTTTTTTGATTCATCGTCGTCGACTTCAGCTGTTTCTTCGACCGTTACGCTGTCATCGCCTTCCTGATTTTGATAGATCGAACGGCTGGTCTGAGCTGCGCGGATCACCCATTTTGGATTATTGCGGTCGAGCTTCTTTTCAGGAAGCGTGTTTCCGCTGCCGGCACGCTCCAACTTAAAACCGTAATTGAGCTGAGACGAGCGGCCGACCTCAACCGACGCCAGTGTCACCGGATTAAATCCCTGGGCGACAGCCAATTCCGTGTAAGTGCCGGGCAGAATTTTTGCAAGAAAACTGCCGTCGGCAGCCGAGCGAACTTGCTTTAGAACATTC
>JANMSP010000187.1:0-13855 GCA_031389475.1 Pyrinomonadaceae bacterium | reverse complement strand
AGCCGAAACCGCGAAAGGCAGCAAGTTCAGTTAAAGATTACCGAACTCGCCTTATTCGAGACAAAAGACATCGGCAGCCAGAAGTTCGTTGTAGTTGCCGGTGAAAACTGGCATCGCGGCGTTATCGGCTTAGCAGCGTCGCGAATTGCGGAAAAACTTTACCGCCCGACAATTGTTCTGTCTATTGAAGATGGTTACGGCCACGGGAGCGCCAGGGGCATCAACAATTTTCACTTGTTAAACGCGCTCGAAAGCTGCTCCGAATTATTCGAACAATTCGGCGGACACGCGGCGGCGGCCGGAATGAAGATCGACATCAAAAACATAGATTTGCTCCGAACAGCATTAAATGCGCACGCGGAAGGCATTCTGACTGAAGATGATCTGATTCCCGAATTAAAAATCGATGCAGTGGTAAAATCTCAATCGCTTGACTTGAAATTGATCGCGGAACTCGCGAGCTTCGAGCCGTTCGGAGCCGGAAATCCGAAACCGGTTTTCCTGACGAAAAATCTGCGAATTAATGGCGAACCGTTTGTAATGAAGGAAAAACATTTAAAATTAAAACTTCGCGGTGACAACGGAAAAATCTTTGAGGCAGTTTGGTGGAGTGGAGTCGAGAAATCACAGGGGCAAACGCTGGCACCCGGTTCGCGCATCGAACTTGCCTACACGGCGGAAGCGAATTCGTGGCAGGGAAATACCCGTCTGCAGCTTGTCGTTGAGGATATAAGAGCGGATAATCAAACCAGTGCCGGAGAATAAAGTACACAACATCAAGGGTTTAAGCCTGCGTGCAAAATTGCCAGCCTATTTTCGCTATGCGGCGGTAGCAGTACTTGCCGTAACACTTTTAGCGGTCGGGGTAGCATTTTATCGTGCCCGAACTGAGGCCGAATTCCGAATGAAGGGATTCCCGACATCGCTTTCGCAGGATGTGGTCGCGTCGATCAACGGGTTCGAACGCCGCGAGATGGACGGCGATGTTTTGAAATATTACATCAAAGCTGATAAAGCCACGACGTTTGCCGATAACCACCAGGAACTGGAGAATGTTTACCTTCAGGTTTTCGAAGACGGCGGGCAAGGCTCCGACCAAATAACCGCGGGCAAGGCCGTTTATATTCCGGCGGAGAATAAGAATTTCACCGCCTATTTCGCCGGCGACGTAAATATAGCCACCCGCGATTCATTAACGGTCAAAACCTCTCAGATAACTTACAAAAAGGAAGACGAGACAGCCTCGGCCGAGGAACACGTCGAATTTATTAGAGAGAATGTTCGTGGCAAGTCGCTTGGCGCTATGGTCAGGATCAAGGAAAAACGGATCGAGCTTCTGCGTGATGTCGAGATCGAAACGTTTGAATCGGATGAACTCGCCAAATCGAATGTCAGCCAAGCCAAACTAAATGCCGGTTACGCTATTTACGATCAATTGAACGAAAAAGTCGAACTTCATTCGGGCGTTACCGCAAAGATTACCGGTAAGAATAAGGCGAATGGAGCACCGCAATCCGCCGATGTCCATTCGCAACGGGCGAACGCGTTTCTGATCGAGAGAACCGAAGGCAGCAGGGACGTGACGAAACTGGAGCTGTTCGATAATGTGCAGATCGACACGAGGGAATCGGACGGCAAGCCCACGAAGATCACGTCCGGATATGCTCTTTACGACAAAGACGCCGACCGGTTCGACCTGCGGAACGCGGTCCATATAATCACCGTCGAGGACGAAAAACCGACCGACATCTTATCCGATTCCGCGAGTTACCATCAATCCGCCGGAAAGATAATTCTCGATGGCAATGCGCAGATCACTCAGGGCGGCGATCTGGTTAAAGGCGATCATATAACGGCCGATTTGAATGCCGCTAAAAAATTGAAAAATGCCCAGGCGAGAGGAAATGCCTATCTAAAGCAGTCATCCGCGGAACGCACATCGGAAATCTCCGGCGGCGAGCTGAACGCGGCATTTAATGACAGCCAGCAACTTATGGCCGCGAATGCTTCTGGGCAAAGTACCGCCGTTCTAACGCCGTCTAATCCTGCCGAATATTCAAAGGTTACATTGTCCGCTCCAAAGGCAATCACGGTTTCATTCAAGGGCGAAGGCCTGTTGGATGCAATGCAGACCGACGGGCGAACGACGATTCAACTTGACGTTCCAGGCAATGCTTCCGACGCCGCCAACAAGCGAATTACCGCAGACACGGTAAAAACGATATTCAATGCCTCCGGCAAGGATATCGCAAGGGCGGAAGCGGTGGGAAACGCCGAACTTTTCGTTGAGCCTTTATCGGCGTCGATCGATAATTACAAAATAACCGTCAACGCTCCGCGTTTCGATTGCGAGTTTTTTCCAACCGGCAACAGTGCGAAAAGTTGTCTGGCGGCGACTAAGACCAAGACGGTTCGCGTCCCGACCGTTCAATCCGAAGGCCGTGGAACTCAAACACTAATCGCCGACAAGCTAAACGCTGTTTTTCATCAGCAAACTAAAGACATCGAACGATTCGACGCTACGGGTAGCGCGAAATTCACCGAACTGGACCGGAGCGCGATATCGAATCAAATATCCTTTAACCAGGCCGATGCAACGGTTCGCCTGGCAGGCGGCGAACCGACCGTTTGGGATTCGAAAGCCAGAGCGAAGGCCCGCGAGATCGATTGGGATACCAAAAATCAAAAGTCCTTTCTGCGCGGCGGTGTAAGCACAACATACTACAGCCAAAACAATACCAACGGTGCCGCGCCGTTTACCGAGGCTGACAAACCGGTTTATATTACTTCCGAATCAGCCGAGTTTGACCACAAGGCGGAAACGGCTGTGTATTCAGGTAACGCCCGTAGCTGGCAGGAGAATAATTACGTTCGCGGCGATAAACTGTTGATTTTTCAGAAACAGGCGGAATTTCACGCCGAAGGCAACGTGCAAAGCCTCCTCTACAATGCCAAACGCAAGGAAGGCTCCACTGAAAGCAATGTGCCCGTGTACGCAGCGGCCAAAAAACTGGCGTATAACCGTGATAAGCGACTTCTCCGATATGAAACGGACGTGGACATCAGACAGGGAACGGATCGCATATCCGGCGGCACCGCAAATGTTTATCTCACCGGCAACAACGAGATCGAGCGAACCGATATCGAAAATAATGTTATCATCACCCAGCCGAACAGACGTGCGGTCGCCGACTTTGCGCAGTATACTGTTGCTGACGAAAGTGTGATGCTGCGCGGCAATCCGGCGAGCGTTGTAGATGCCGACAGCGGGTCATCGCAGGGCGGGCAGCTTACGGTTTACTTACGGCAGAACAAGGTGGTCGGCGTTGGCCAGTCGAAGCAAAACGCCTCGGGTAGAACGAGATCCGTCTACAAAGTCAAAAATAATTAGCATCGATCAGAACGTGAGACCTTCCAATCAGAATCAAGAATCTACTACGAATAGCCATTACGCCGCTTCTTCCAGCGAATCACTTCAGGCAAACAATCTGCAGAAAACCTACGGCCGGCGCCGAGTGGTAGACGATGTCAGCATCGATGTGGCGCAAGGCGAGGTCGTCGGCTTACTTGGAGCGAACGGAGCGGGCAAAACGACCACATTCTATATGATGGTCGGGCTGGAAAAGTCGGAGCATGGCAACATATCGCTTAATGGACGAGATGTTACTGGGTTGCCGATGTATTTGAGAGCAAGGCTCGGCCTCGGTTATTTACCTCAGGAAGCGTCTATTTTTCGTAAAATGTCGGCCGAGCAGAACATTCTCGCCGTTTTAGAAACCACGAAGCTTAGCCGTAGTCAGCGTTTTGAACGCCTCGATGAGCTTCTGGAAGAATTCGGCATTACTCACGTTCGGCGGATCCGCGGGGATGCACTTTCCGGCGGCGAACGCCGGCGTGTCGAGATCGCCCGCTGCCTGGCAACGGAACCGCAGTATATTCTGCTCGACGAGCCTTTTGCCGGAATCGATCCCCTCGCGATCGACGACATCCGCGAAATTATTTTGTATCTGAAACAGCAGGGAATCGGTATCCTGATTACGGACCATAACGTGCGCGAGACACTCAGCATTACCGACCGGGCATATATTATGGCCGAAGGGCGAATTCTCCGCAGCGGAAATCCCGATGATCTGATCAAAGATCCCGACGTACGCCGATTGTATCTCGGGGAACGTTTCAGTTTGTAGAGCCGCTCGTTTTTCCTTTTTGAGCGGAAAAGCCGTATAATTCCCTTGGTTAAGGCTAATTGTTTTTACCGTCGAGTTAAGGTTTACGAGCTATCGATTATGTCGTCATTAAGACTAACAAACAGTCTTCAGCAAAGAATGATCCTGACGCCGCAATTGCGCCAGCGGATCGAAATGCTTCAGATGTCGTCGCTCGAGCTTAACGAATTAGTCGAGCAGGAACTAGTCGCGAATCCGATTTTAGAAGAAGTTCAGTCTGGAGACGAAGTTCAGGAAATCTCTAATAATATACTCGATCAAAATGCGGACGGTCACTCGGATAGTTTGGATAAGATCGCCGAAAGCGAACCAAGGGCGACGGTCGATAACTTGAATGACTACGAAAATAGCCTGGACTCATTTACCGCTGAAAAGCCGTCGGAAAACGGATTCGACGAAAAATCAGATGTCGATTTCGAAACCGGCGACGAAACTTTTCAGGAACGCTCGGATTCGTTTGAAGAGATAGACTACGGACGCGAGTTTCAGGATTATCTCGATCCCGGCTATCGAACTCAGGAAATCGAATACAAGGACGATGCACCGAGCTTCGAGCAGTTCCTGTCGCATACACCGTCACTGAGCGAGCACCTCGAATGGCAACTTACGATGCTCGCAATAAGCGAAAAGCTGGAAGAAGCGGCCGGCTGCATTATCGGAAATCTGGATCACGAAGGCCGCCTTACAGCGAGTATCGAAGATATCGCCGAAATGTCTTTGTGTTCAATTGAAACCGCTGAAAAGGCCCGGCAAGTCGTGATGAATTTAGAACCGGTCGGCTGCGGCGCTTTGGATGTCAGGGAGTGTCTCCTTGCCCAGCTCGCCGCGAATGGCGAGGGCGAGAGCTTAGCGTTCGATCTGGTTCAAAACCATCTTGAGGACTTGCAGCCGCACCGTTTGCAGCATTTAGCGAAGAATACCGGCCTCGACATTCACGTTCTGAATGAAGAGATCAATAAAATACGAATTCTCGATCCGTATCCGGCCAGAAAATATTCGGCCGAAGATGCGATATTCGTGGCGCCGGAAGTTTATGTGGAAAAGATCGAAGGTGAATATGTTATTTATTTCACGGATGACGGCGGGCCGCGTCTTCGAATAAGCCCGACGTATCATCAACTACTCGATCAAAATGAAACATCGAAGGAAGCGAAGGATTTCATCAAGGAAAAAGTGCGTTCAGCGGTCGATCTGCTGAGAAACATCGAACATAGAAGACAAACGATTTACCGGGTAGTCGAATGCATTGTTGACCGTCAACGGGATTTTTTGGATAGGGGCGTCGAATTTATAAAACCGATGATGCTTAAGGATGTCGCAGAAGACATCGGAATGCATCTTTCGACTATCTCGCGTGTAGTAAACAGAAAATACGCACACACTCCGCAGGGCGTGATCGAACTTCGCCGCTTTTTTAGCGAGGGCATGATGAATGAGGAAGGAGAAGAGGTTTCAACGCGGATCCTGAAGCTTCGCATCAAGAAAATGGTCGAGGATGAAGACACGAAAAAACCTCTTACTGATGAGCAAATTGCAAAAGTCCTAAGCAACGAAGGGGTAAAACTTTCCCGGCGCACGGTGGCTAAATACCGCGACCAGATGAATATTCCTGGATCACGCGAACGCAAAACCGTTATCTAGCCAAGGGAAACAACAAGATTTCGTTAAGAACTAAAAGGGGAAATTTATGATTTTTGAATACACTGGAAGGCATATAGATGTCACGCCCGCACTTCGGTCGCACGCCGAAGAACATTTCAATAAGATCGGCCACGCTCTGAATGGCAAAGCCACAAAGGCCCATGTGATCATGGAAGTCGAACACGGCCGTCACCGTTCGGAAGTGATCTTAAATTGGGACGGCGACGTAATAACGGCCGCGACGACAAATGCGGATATGTATCAATCGATCACACAGACGATCGATAAGATCGAGAAACAGGCCCTAAAGCTAAAAGAGAAGATCATTGACAAGTACCATAAAGCCGATAAAAAAAGCGTACCTTTTCTTGACGATGAAGAAATCGAAGCAAGCTCTTTACCGACCTCGCCGCAAATAATTACCGAGCAAAGCTTTTCAGCCAAGCCATTAACTGTCGAAGAGGCGGCTTTAGCACTCGATGCAGATGGAAATAATTTTCTGGTTTTTCGCAACGCTGAAAATGAACGCGTATCGGTAATCCATAAGCGGAAGGACGGAAATTACGGATTGATCGAACCGTAGAGCCATGATCAATCGTTTGAGTCCCGCCTTTAGGCGACTTTAACGCTGGGCGATGAGCCGCCTAAAGGCGGGACTCAAAACGATTGCGTAAATCCCTTAAGTCGCAGTCAAGCGTAATCTTAACGAGAAATCAGAATCGCGAATCTGCCCAAATATGCCAAAGGATTCAAATGATAATAGACAGCTTCCGGGATTTGTTATCATCACGGGCCTCAGCGGATCAGGAATGAGTTCCGCGACTAATGCGTTTGAGGATCTGGGCTATTTCTGCGTGGATAATCTGCCGTTAACGATGCTCTCCACGTTTGCCCGACTTTTAGTTCCAGACGATGACGGTACTGCGGCCATTGAAAGGGCCGCGTTGGTAATGGACATTCGAGAGCGCCATTTCCTCTCGGAATTTCCAGGCGAATTAAAGAAGCTCAGCAAAAAAAAATTGGCGCCCTATGTTGTTTTCTTTGAGGCATCGGACGACGTGCTTCAGCGTCGCTTTTCTGAAACCCGCCGGCCCCATCCGGCTGATGATGGAAAGGGCTTACTTGCCGCGATTCGTAACGAGAAAGAAACGTTGGCCGAAGTTGAGGCAACCGCCGACCTTATAATCGACACCTCCGAACACACCGTTCATACGCTTCGACGCCTTATCCTTCAAAAATTCAGCCGGTCGAACGAGGCGTCGCCGTTGAAAGTCCAGATAGTGAGCTTCGGCCACAAATATGGAAATCCGCGGGACCTCGACCTGCTTTTAGACGTTCGGCATCTTCCGAATCCGTATTTTAATAAGTCGCTAAAAGAATTTAACGGCGAAAACCCTAAGATCGTTAAATTTCTCGAAAAGCACGACGAAGTGCGTGAAACGATTGCGCGTTTTGGTGATTTGCTCAGCTATTTGCTTCCTTTTTATCAAAAGGAAGGGAAATCCTATTTGACTGTCGGAATCGGCTGCACGGGCGGTAAACATCGGTCGGTAATGGCGGCGAACAAACTTCGAGATCGGTTAAAGAATGAAGATTTCAATGTTTCCGTCGTTCACCGTGATATGCAAAAATAGGTAGTGTCTCAATTGTGCGATGCCTGCCAGCAATCTAAACTTAATGATTCTTCTTGATCTTGCTTGGCGTACTTTGCGGCTTTGCGTGAAACCTCTTTTTTTCACGCAAAGCCGCAGGTCAAAGCCGCGAAGAACGCGAAAAGACAATACCATGAGATTAGGACACTGCCCCAGTATAACGATTACATGCGTTTATTGACGTAAGGCACCCTGGAATAAGTATGAAAAAAGTCGGCGGAGTTATAGTTTCACACGGTCAGGTCGCAACCGAACTTCTGGCGGCGGCTGAAGCTGTAGTTGGCGATCTAAGCCACATAACCGCCGTGTCTATAGGCTGGCATGACGATGTGGAAATTGCTAAGGAAGAGATCGCCCGGGCAATCAGACATGTCTCGCAGGGCGTCGGCGTGCTTCTTATGACGGATATGTTCGGAGGAACACCGACCAATATATCGGCGATGTTTCTGAAGGAAAACGAGGTAGAGATCGTGACCGGTGTTAATCTTCCGATGGTGATCAAGCTGGCTTCTCATTCCGTGGAAACGACACTCAGCGAATTGGCAAGGGAAGTCGAAGAACAGGGTAAACAAGCTATTTACCGTACTGGTGCTCTGCTCGAACCGCAGAAGGCGAGAAAAGATGCTTGAAGGGAGCATAAAAGTTATCAATCCCCTCGGTCTACATGCCCGCGCCGCTGCGCAATTAGTGAAATTAGCGAATGGATTCAAGAGTCGCATCATCTTGAAGCGTAAAGACAATGGTGCTGACGCTGACGCAAATTCGATTCTGAGCCTTCTGACACTTGCTGCCGCGTCAGGGACTATGCTTCATCTGACCGCGGAAGGCGAAGACGAGCGGGAAGCTTACAACTGTGTGGAAGATATATTTAGTAAGGGCTTTGGAGAACTTTAGAAACTTTTATGGGATTAGATGAATCACCTGGAAAAAATCAAAAGGTTGGGATAATCGGCGTGCCTCTCGGCTACGGAGCGGGCCAAATCGGAAGCGAACTTGGCGTCGAGGCGATGCGATTGTCAAAGATTCGGGGCCACGTTCTTACAGAACACGTTCGGCATCTCGGCTACGACGTTACCGATTATGGCAATGTCGATATCGAAAAACCACAGCGGACACCGG
Source organism: Pyrinomonadaceae bacterium (assembly GCA_031389475.1). Classification (GTDB taxonomy): domain Bacteria; phylum Acidobacteriota; class Blastocatellia; order Pyrinomonadales; family Pyrinomonadaceae; genus OLB17. The sequence continues at coordinate 5,217 of JANMSP010000187.1, read as the reverse complement.
CCGAAAATGAAAATCCGCGTTTTCTAGCGGAGATTTTGCGATCCTCCCGAAATATGGCTGCCGCGTTAAAAGAAATTCTTGCGAACGATGCTTTTCCGGTCATACTCGGCGGCGACCATTCCGTCGCGATCGGTACATTTTCGGGAATTTCTTCGCATTTTCATCAGCAGAATCAGGAGATCGGGCTGATCTGGTTCGATGCTCATGCCGACATCAATACGCCTGAAACATCGCAATCGGGCAATGTTCACGGAATGCCGTTGGCGGTTATTCTCGGCAAGGGGAATCAAGACCTCGTTAATATCGAGGGTTTCGCCCCGAAGCTTGACCCCAAATTTTGCGCGCATATTGGCGGCAGAGATCTGGATGCTGATGAACGCCGCATCGTTCACGAACTCGGCCTTCGGGATAATTTCTTTACGATGAGTGATATCGACAGACGCGGAATGCTAGCCTGTGTGCAGGATGCCATCAAGATCGCGTCGCAAGCGTCCGGCGGTTATGCCGTGACGTTCGATGTCGATATGATCGATCCGCGTTTCGCACCCGGTTCCGGCACTCTGGTCCGCGGCGGAGCGACCTATCGTGAGGCTCATCTTGCGCTTGAGGTTATAGCCGAACACGGAGGGATGCGCAGCTTTGAGATCGTCGAGGTAAATCCAATGCTGGATCAGAGCAATATTACGGTCGAGCTTGCCTGCGAACTCATCTTATCCGCACTCGGCAAGACGATTTTGTAACTAGTGCTTTGTAACCTAAGTTCCTGAAATATTAGCCACGAATTACACAAATCACACGAATAAAAGAAAACTAATTAGTGTCAATCGAGTAATTCGTGGCTAAACTATTCATAGAATTATTTGTGGCACTAGGCTATTCTTGTTCAGTTCGTCTTCCTCGTGTTCCGTGGTCGGATCTAAATCTTTCTCAGTCGGCTAAAAGCCGGAACCAGATAGACTTATGAAAATCAATATTGGGGTAGTATTCGGCGGGCGATCCGGTGAGCACGAGATTTCGGTCCGCTCGGCGATGACGGTCATCGATCAAATCGACAAGGACAGGTATAACGTCGTTCCGATAGCGATCAGCCCGGCGGGGAAATGGTTAAACCCCGCCGAATCGCTTGCCTTGCTGCCGGAGGAAACGAGGGAACTTTTACCTGCGGAAATAGAAGTTTCTAAGCCGGAATCATCAGGCCTTGCTACCAACCTTAAAAATTTAACTTCCTTTGAAAGTGAAAGCGGAGCCGAAAAGTTGATGCATCTGGACATAGTTTTCCCGGTTCTTCACGGAACTTACGGCGAAGACGGCACGATTCAGGGAGTTTTCGAAATGGCTGATATTCCTTATGTCGGCTGCGGCGTCGTCGCTTCCGCTTGCGGAATGGATAAAGTGATGATGAAAATCCTGTTTCGCGAGGCGGGTTTGCCGATATGTAAGCATGTCTGGTTTTTGCGCAGCGAATGGGAGAAAAATGAAGATACGGTCATTGCTCAGGTCGAAGGATCTATCGGCTATCCGTGTTTCGTCAAACCGGCCAATATGGGATCATCCGTCGGGGTTTCCAGGGCTGAGAATGCGGACGGCCTGCGAACGTCCATTAACAATGCGGCCGAATTCGACCGGAAAATCATTGTAGAAGAAGCGCTGACGGCGCGTGAGATAGAATGCTCGGTGATCGGTAATGACGATCCAAAGGCCAGCCTGCCGGGAGAATACCTGATTCGCAATAAAAATAAGGCATTTCTGGATTACACCGAAAAGTACGCGGGTACCGGCAATAACGAGTTTGTCGTTCCCGCAATGGTATCGGAAGAGCTTTCGTTGAAGATCCAGAAATTGGCAATTGAGGCATTTAAAGCTGTTGATGGCTCAGGGCTTGGCCGAATCGATTTCTTTCTGAGAAACGATACTGAAATGCTTCTGGTAAGCGAGATCAATACGTTGCCGGGGTTGACCGACGCATCAGGTTTCCCCAAAATGTGGGCGGCAACCGGAATGGATTTTTCGAGTGTGATCGACTCTCTGGTTGAGCTCGCCTTCGAGCGGCACAAAGATAAGGCAAGGAATAAGACGTCACTGCAAAAATAGAAAGATTATTTAGCCTTTTCGGCGTTATAGCCTTTTCTCGTCCGGATAGTAAGATTCGGTTTGGCTACGCGGAGTTCGATCGCCCGCCACTTTCCATCCTTGCGAGTATTGGAGGGTTGATAACCCAGCGTATATTGAACGCCAAGTTCGTCCACAATATTGGCAAACGCTGAACGCATTGCCACGCCTCCCGGAGTTGCAACGAAAATTCCTCCGCTCATTTCAGCAAAGTTTTTAAGCGAGCCTTGATTCAGGCCTCTCTGAGAAGAATTTATCGTGGACATATCCACCGTGTAGATCAAAGCGTTTACCGCAAGCGCGGCTTTAAGGGCTTTATCCGCCGATCGTTTGCTGATCGTGTCCTGTCCATCTGAAAGCACGATGATTGCACGCCGCTTTTCGGGACGTTCGCTTAATTCGCCGGCAGCAAGAAAGACCGCGTCATTAAGTGCGGTCATCCCGTCGGCCTTCAGTTCGAAAATATTTTCGGTAATGTCGCGGCTGTTCGAGAAATCTTGAACGAGCGTTACTTTCGAATCGAACCGATAAATGGCTGCGGAATCGTTTAGCCGCAGGCCATCAAGAAACCTGATCGCGGCGGCGCGGGCCATGCTCACGCTGCCTTCCATGCTGCCTGACGTGTCGATCAGAAGTACGGCCGCAAACGGGGTTTCCTCAGCCGTAAACAAGCTGATCTCCTGCTCGGTTCCTTCTTCAAAAATTTTGAAATTCTTTCGTGTTAAACCTGAAACGTGTTTACCGGAATTGTCGGATATGGCGGCATTTAGAACAACGAGTGTGGAATCGACGTTGATTACGTCATTATCTTCCTGTGAGAGAAGGATGCCGCCTTGAGCTAAAAGCATCAATGCGAATAAGAATATTCGAAGCAAAATTGACATTGGTTCGGGCAATCAAACGAATCGAGCTAGCGTCTCAGTCGTAGTAAACGCACCAGCTTTAAGACAGTGTTGGAAGTCTGTATAGCGACAACTGAAATACTAAAGCGGGTCGTTTTCTTAAGCTCACCGACAAGCTTTTCAGTCGTGGCCTGTAAAGACATAAATGCGTCCTTTAATGTAAAAAATTTGGCTTCGCCTGGAGTATTAGAAGCCTCTTCATCATCAAATTCGTCGCCGCCGAGCTCGTTCCGGATCTTCGTCACTATCTTCTCAAGTTCCGTCAGCTTTCGCCTATCCTGATCGGAAATACTATTCGTCTGTCCAAAAGCGTTCTCGAGTTGATCGGAGAGGACAAGGGCCTCTTCACCGCGTTTAAGCAAGTCCGCATGATCTTTCTTTTCCTTTATTAGACGCTGTTTGGTCAGCATATCCTTTAAAGACTTAGTCTCATATTCATTCGGCTTTCTGCGGTCAGATGGCGAACCCATCGACGCATCTGCCTGGGCCGAGCAGGAAATGCAAGCCGTAAAAAAAACTGCTGTGAAAATCAAAAGTTTGAAGGAGTTACAAGCCATTTAAGTTTACAAAAAATAATGCTACTGATCGGTTTTGACAGGTGCGTCGGGAGAATTGCCAGTGACCGATTCGACAAGTTTTATCAGAAATTCTTCTTCTGCCTGGCCGGAACTACGAACGGAAACCCATTCTGAACCAAGCCCGCCGCCCGAACGGCCTTCGACTTTAGCATTTACCGAAACATTATTTTGAATACCGTCAATGGACTGAACTTCAATCGTTAACGTGTATTGGGCCCGTGACCACGCATCATCGGCAAATTCGAGAACGCCGTATCTCCCAAGTTCATTCCTGGTAGTTACCGGCCCCTTAGCAAACACGAAAGGCTGAGTGATGATAACGCCATCGCTAATGCGGGAGGACGACTCATCTACCAGAATCTTTCGCTCCTTCAGGACTCCGATAATGGATTGGACCAATACGTCGCGGCGGCCAGTCAACTTGTACGGATTTTCGAGGCGATCCCGAACCTCCGTCTTACCTGCTCCCCAATCAAACGAACGCGTGGCGTCAGTGCTGCGGGACGTGACTCCCTTGGCGTCATCCTTTATCTTTTTGGTTTGCGTATCTATGCCTTTCTGAGCAAAAAGCGTCGCGGTGGAAAGTGCCAGAATGGCAATTGCAAAAAGGATATTTTTCATAAAACCGGTATCGAAACCAAAAATGCTTTCACACACAAAAATATAACGCACGACGGCATAATATCAAAGTTTTGATGAGTCTATACCTGCAATGGTTGTCGGTCTGGAGGTCTTTATTTATCGGGCGAATCGGAATTTTGTAATTCCCAAAGGATCAGATGCTTGAGAAAGGCATGATGGCTGGCGAAACAGGCAATACAGAAGCCTGGGAAACCGTCGAGAAACCCGGCTTTTATAAAGTAGGTTTGAACAAAGGCGAGCGTACCGGCAAAAACGATTCTCGAAATGGATGTTCGCCGCCCGTTAGCTAGCATTTGGCGGGCGGCAAGCGGTGCGTATCGTTCACCGATCATTCGTTGATGATGCGTTGCGTTTTCTACGCTCCGGTGGATAATATCGCCGCTCAATTTCGAAATTGCGGAATCTTGGCTCATTTGAAACGATTCGTGGACCAAGACGTCCTTCCATGAACCCTTGCGTCGGTCGAAAAGTCGCAGCTGCCAGTCGGGATACCAACCTCCGTGGCGGATCGGGCGATTCATATAGTATGAAAGTCTCGGGATTCGGTAACCGTCATTCGAATTATTGGATTCTTTTAACGCAGCGATTGCGTCTCGGAGCACGCCGGACACGGATTCGTCTGCATCCAGACTGAAAATCCAATCATTCGCGGCCTGCTCTATCGCAAATTGCTTCTGGGCGGAGAAACCCAGCCATTCTTGAACAATAACTTGTGCTCCCAATTTTTCTGCTATCTCACGGGTTCGATCCGTGCTTTCGGAATCGACGACGATTATCTCATCAGCCCATGAAACCGATTCGATGGCGGCGGCAATATTATTCTCTTCATTTTTTGCGATTATAACCGCGGAGATTTTCACCTGACGATTCTGGCAGGTTTAGTTAAAAACTTAAAGCGTCGGGTCGGAACCGAGAGCGGTAGCGACCGGGATACTAATCGCTAGACCAAAAAACCCAGTCGCTATCGCTCCCGGTACTGACTCGGC
>JANMSP010000137.1:0-3835 GCA_031389475.1 Pyrinomonadaceae bacterium | reverse complement strand
TCCAATTCAAAAGCATTCCCCGCAGAACTTCCGACATCGGCGGGTCGCGTTTTTCGAACATTCCGAATCGCTCGATAACCTCGCGGATAAGCGGTTCGCTCGCGTCCTTTATCTGTAAAACTTGGATGCCGAGCACCTGCTTCATGTCCTCTTCATTAATAGTAAAATGGCCAGGCCGCATTATATTCGCCACTGTCATCGCGGTGTTCGTGGTCGTCGTGTAAATTTCATTTACAGGCCCGCTAAAATCCGGCGGCATTGGCGGATCCTCAACTTCTTCTTCGTCCGAAGCATAATTCGCTGTAATCGTTGTGTTCGACACTCGGTAGGGCAACCGATTCGACATCATGGAATTCGCGGCTCCAGGCTGGCCTTGCCTGATCGCGGCTCGTGCCACCGCCTCAAGAGCATCCGCCTGTTCCGTTACCGTGTAGCCGTTGCACAAAAGAATCGCCCGCACGACTGAGCTGCCTTCGTACTTCTCGACTTCGGGCAAAACCCGCCGCAAAGCCGGAGCGGCACGCATATCGGCTTGATTTGCAAGCGCTCCGATCGCGGCGCTTCGCAGCGGGTAATAAGTGACTTTGGCTGTTCTGTAATTCTCCGATCCTTTATTAGAGTTCGAGTTCATCACGACGGCCATATTCGACGAATAAACAGTCGAATTCATGTTGGACATACTGTTGGCATTGCCCTCCCCAACATAGACGTCGCGCGTGCCCTTTTCATTTAGTGCCGCGATCAATCCCGGAACGCTTTCCGGCAATTTTATTGTTGCCAATGCCTGCACCACAGTGTTACGGCTTCCACTTGTGTCCTTTGCCCAATTAGCATCCTCCAACCAAGGCAGCAGAGCTTTCACGACCTCAATATTCTTGCCGTTCAGCCGCAGAGTCAGATTGCGGACCGCCGCCGCCCGGACGTTCGGGTTGCTGCTTTTGGATAATTCGATCATCTTATCCACATGTTTGTCGTCGGCCGAATGGATCATAGCGGTCGTCAGTCCCGTATATCTTTCCATTTCGACGAGCGTTTCATCCTCCATCAACGTGTAATACCAGTCATCGCGCCCGTTCCATTCCTTTTCCATCAATAGCGCGTCAAGCGACAGGTCACGAACCGCATCCGGCAGTTTACGGTCTTCGACCGCCGCTATTAATTCCGCTCGATATTTATCCGTGTCGCCCATCGAGTCCGTTGCGATCGCATTGCGGTAAAGCGCCCACCGCGCCAACGCCTGCGAAGCCGGATTAGAGCTGTCCGAATAAAGGCGTTCGACTGTCGGCCGTGCTCTTTCCCAATCAACTCGCGTCAGCGCATGAAATTCGTCATCGTTCCTGACATATCCATTTGAATCCCCGCTCTGCCGCGCCTGTTTTTCGAGATCAGCGCTGAAATACGGGCTATTCAGCGTCAGCCAATGTTTGATACTCTCATTTGACTCATCATCGGGATTCGCCGCCGACACACTGTCGTAAAGCCGCTTGACGGTCGCGATCCCGCTCTCTGAACCCTCAATGATTCGAAGGTATTGGCTAAGCGTTCCGGGCTCTTTTTCAATCTCGGCCAGTATTCTGCCAAGCACTCTCTCAGACGGTTTTATCTGGTAGGCATTCTGGCGATAATTATTTACGCTCTGATGGCGCCAATAATCGAGCAAGTCCTCGATCGGAGCATCGTCTGCCGGCGGCTGCAAACGGTCGTAAAACTCTTCGCTTCGGTTTCCCGATCCGCTCAGAACCAATGGATTCGGCGGTGGCGGAGCCGGAAAATTTAACAGAGCAAGCACCAAATCTTCCTTCGCATTCGATGACGTCGCAATCAAAAAAGCCCCGCCTAAAAGCAGGAACGAACAGAACACAATCGATGTGAGAAACCGTTTCATATCTTTAAATTTTTATCCCGATTGTTGATACCGCATTTCCCTCTAAAAAGCAAAATTTTCTACGTGGACCGCAGGCACCCTTGCTTGCCCGCGGAGTCCGCGAACGCGTTACGTCCTAATGTAAAATAGACGATTGAAAATTAAGTATTAGATCAGGCATTCCCTTGCCTAACGGTTGTTTGCGTCAAAGCGAAGGAAATTGTAGGCAATTGTGACTGCACTCCTTCAACGTATCAGCCATTCTTCCGCCTCCGCTGTGTTGCTGAACGCTTTCCCGACCAGACCACGGTTTACACCGACAAGCACGCCGAACTCATTAAGCGAAGCGTGATCGAGCTGACGGTCGACAAATGCGACTTTAATGCCGGTAAACCCTATCTGCCCGAGTTCGGAAACCAATCGGAAGATATCCGACATCGATACCAATTCGGCAATGTCTTCCTCGACCAGCACTTTCTTTACCACGTTTTCCTTGCATGCGTCGGCAATTTCCTGCCAATATTGCCGCGAGATCGCGTATGAATCATGCTCGCCTTCGACGAAGACGTAAAGATAGCCGGGACGATATTCAAAACGAATATCGTATGGTTTGGGTACTGCAAAATCAGGCATTCTTTCTTTGGTATCAATGCGGCCGCGAGAGGCCAGCGGAGATCAGCATTGCCTATCATACTAGATCTGAAAAATATTCACTCTTTGTGAAAGCATTTTGGCTACAATCTTGGCAACGAAACCGCCATTTATGATTCATTTGCACTATTTTTATAAATAACGGCTGTTTTATCGCAATATTTCGATCGCTATCACTTGTGCTTTTCTAAATTAAGCATTCCTACTCTTCACTTAAGCTGTTGCATAAGCGAAACGGCGTTGCGTGGGTTGGTGAATTTGAAGCTTCTAACTTTCGATTGATTGTATTTTGCAAGTGAGTTGTGCGATTTGCGGCATTCAGCCTGCCTGTTTGGATAACTTTTTTGATCGATTTTGAGGCCAAATTCTGATCGACCTTTTACAGATTTTCATCAACCCCCGCAAAGAAAAACGAACGCCCCCGTTTTCAGTTAATAAAATGATTTGGTGCGGATTTTCTGCTTGGTTAGGATAATCGAATTATTGATGCTTTAAAAGGAAGTGCGGCCAGTGTTTTCGGGACACAGGCCGCTAATTTATTCGGAAGGCTTTCCTGAAGGCAATGCGGAGATGATAGGCAAAAGGCGGTTTTTTGTTGGTTGGTAAATGTGCCGGCTGATAATTTCTCCGCGTATTATTTCGCTGGCACTGGAATTTTCTCCTTCTTCGGACGGGACAGGCCGAACTTTTTGGCTTCCCGCTCGATCGTGTCGGAATCGTTTTTCAAGTAGTGAATTTCTTCCTGAATAGTCAGGTTTTCACTAGTTACAGCTTGAATCTTGTTATTTAGGACACTAGCCTCGGCCGCTTCCGTGTTCAAAACCGTGAAGGCCCGGAAATTGACGGTAAGGATCAGCATTACAGTCAGGGAAACAACTACACCAATGGCCAGCCACTGAGATTTGGAATTCGAGTTCACAGCGGAATCGCGGCTATTGCTTGAGTTGCGGCTCGTGTTGCGTGCCGCCTGCGAACTACCCCAATAAGTATTTTCGGCCTTGTTCAAGTAAATCCTCCAAATCTGCCTTATCTTCGCTCTCGGCATATATTCGGACCAGCGGCTCGGTTCCTGACGGACGCATTAGCATCCAGCTACCGTCGGCGAATATGAATTTCACGCCATCAATTCTATTTATGGTTTCAACCTTCCGACCCCCGATCTCATTAGGTTCGCGGCCCAGCTTGTCCTTCAAACTTGCGGCTACTTCATCGGTCAGCTTTACGCCGATCCGGCCCGATTCCAGGCTGCCAACCCGATCCGTCAAATCCTTTAATTGCTCCGTTAAGCTCTTCCCGCGTGCGGCAACTGCTTCAGCGGCC
>JANMSP010000158.1:0-1580 GCA_031389475.1 Pyrinomonadaceae bacterium | reverse complement strand
AACGGCTCGGTATCACGTCTCAGACTTCATGGGGCCCGGATTTACCTGGTCCCCGTCCTACTCGCTTACCCCAGGACAACCATCGCCTGGGTTGATCTACCCTTCTGCGTCCCCGCATCGCTTGCGTCGTTCGAGTGGGTCGGTTCGTCCCGAAGGACAGCCCCTTAGCAACTCGAGGTCAGCATTGGCGCGGACACGGCGGTACCGGAATATCAACCGGTTGTGCATCGACTACGCCTCTCGGCCTCGTCTTAGCTCCCGACTCACCCTGGGTGGATTAGCCTTCCCCAGGAACCCTTGGGCTTTCGGCGGAGGGGTTTCTCACCCCTCTCTCGCTACTCATGCCTGCATTCTCACTCGACCACGCTCCACGACGGTTCACACCGCCGCTTCGCTGCGAGGTCGACGCTCCCCTACCACTCCCGTCACCCGAGGGTGACGGAAATCCGCGGCTTCGGCTCTGTACTTGAGCCCCGTTACATTGTCCGCGCAGGATCACTCGACCAGTGAGCTGTTACGCACTCTTTCAAGGGTGGCTGCTTCTAAGCCAACCTCCTGGCTGTCTGTGCAATCCCACATCGTTTACCACTTAGTACAGAATTTGGGGCCTTAGCCGGCGGTCTGGGCTGTTTCCCTTTCGACCAACGAAGCTCATCCCCCGTGGTCTCACTGCAGAGCTCTGGAGTCATGGCATTCGGAGTTTGGCTGGATTCGGTAAGCTTGTAGGCCCCCTAGTCCATCCAGTGCTCTACCTCCATGACTGAACGCTCCACGCTGCACCTAAATGCATTTCGGGGAGAACCAGCTATCACCGAGTTTGCTTGGCCTTTCACCCCTACCCACAGGTCATCCCCCATGTTTTCAACCATGGTGGGTTCGGTCCTCCACGGGGTCTTACCCCCGCTTCAACCTGCCCATGGGTAGATCACTCGGCTTCGGGTCTACAACATGCGACTGAACGCCCTATTCAGACTCGCTTTCGCTCCGGCTCCCCATCACTGGTTAACCTTGCCACACATCGTAACTCGCAGGCTCATTCTTCAAAAGGCACGCCATCGTGGCCCCGGCAAGCCGGGACGACACTTTGACTGATTGTAAACCAACGGTTTCAGGTACTATTTCACTCCCCTCCCGGGGTACTTTTCACCATTCCCTCACGGTACTATTCACTATCGGTCGCCTAGACATACTTAGCCTTACGAGGTGGTCCTCGCAGATTCACGCCGACTTTCACGGTTCCGGCGCTACTCGGGAGACATGACCTGAGGCTGATTACGTTTCGTGTACAGGACTCTTACCTTCTGTGGTGGGCCGTTCCTGAACCCTTCCACTACGCATCAGCTTGGTAACTCAGTGCCGGCTCTGGTGCTCCGACTGTCAGTTCCCACAACCCCGAAGTGGCAACGCCACCAGGCTTGACACCACTTCGGTTTAGGCTCTTCCCTCTTCGCTCGCCGCTACTAAGGGAGTCGCGGTTGCTTTCTTTTCCTCAGGGTACTGAGATGTTTCAATTCCCCTGGTTCCCTCTACCCGCCCTATGTGTTCAGGCGGGAGTGACACCCCATGACGGGTGCCGGGTT
>JANMSP010000133.1:0-4568 GCA_031389475.1 Pyrinomonadaceae bacterium | reverse complement strand
CTGGAGCACCACAAACCGATACCGCGGCCCAGCCTTTGAAATATCCCGGAACATGGGGATTATTCAGGTTCGTCGACGCCGGCGGAGCGGCAAAACAGCCGACAGGCGAGTATGTATTAAATTACAAGGTCGGCGGTAAATCCGTAACGGCCACGATCAAAGCCAGCGGCGGAGACCTGTTCGACAAGAATATTTTCAGACAGGTAAAAGCTCCCCAGAATTTCGTTAAGTAAGTTTCAGGTTTCTAACTGTATGAATAGTTTAGCCACGAGTTACACAAATCACGCAAATAATGAAAACGAATTAGTGTTATTTGTGTAATTCGTGGCTAATACTCCAAAAAAATTAGATCTGGAATCTAAAATTTGAGATATAAAATTTGAAATTCGGAATACAAAGCCCTGGAAAGTCGAAACTTAAAACCGAGTTATTTATGAACGAAGCGAAATCACATCTCGACGCGGGAAGCCTAAATGACGCCGTGCAATCGGCGCTCAATAATGTTAAATCACATCCCTCGGACATTCCGGCGCGGACATTTCTTTTCGAGCTTTCTTGTTTTTCGGGTGATTGGGATCGGGCCGAAAAGCAGATAGACGTTATCGGCCACCAGGATTCGACGGCAATGATGAGCTCGCTGATCTACCGTCAGAGTTTCAAAGCGGAACGCGACCGGATGAAATTTTTCTCGGACGGAGAAAAACCGGCCGCTCCGATGCCTCCGCCCGATTATGTCGAGGACCTGCTAAGAGCGAATGAGCTTATCCGCGAGGGAAAGACGGCCGAGGCCAGGCAAATGCTCGACCAGGTGGACACGAATCGCCCGGCATTTCCGTGTACCGTCAACGGCGAGGAGTTCGGCAATTTTCGCGATTATAACGATTCGACCATGTGCGTGTTCGAAGTAATAATTAAGGACTTGTATGTTTGGCTGCCGTTCGAGCAGGTCAAGACCATCAGTTTTCTCGAGCGAAAATCTCTGCGCGATGTTTTCTGGCCGCATGCCGAAGTAGAAATGATCAACGGTACCAACGGTGAAATGTTCGTTCCGTCGCTTTACGCGAATTCCTGGCGGAATGCAGACGATGGGGTCCGGCTTGGACGAACGGTCGATTGGCGGGACGCCGGCGACGACATTTACATCGGTGAGGGCTCAAAACTTTTCACAATGGACGGCACGGATAAGTCGATTCTCGATATTAAAACAATCGAATTTAAGCATTCCTAATCGTCCTGAAGATTTTTAATGCATTCTGGAGCGTTTTAGTTTAGTATGTGAGCGTTCCACAAAATTTTCCGATCAGTTTACCATAATTTCTCAACACGCAAGGAGTGTTTTTTTTGATGAGCGAAGAACTCCAAAGTCCGCCTGTAGTCGATCTCGACGTTTTGCTGACGCCTGTCGAGGGTGAAAACCCTTCCGGCGAAAGTGTCCGATATGCGGGCATTTACGACGAGATCAAAGAGGCGCGCCGGGCAGACGATATGCTCGGCCGCGGCGATTGGCAAACCGAATTGAAGATCGCCGATTTCCGCCGCGTGATCGATCTTGCCGTCCCCGCGCTCTCGACGCAAACAAAAGACCTTCAGCTTGGCGTTTGGCTAACCGAAGCATTGGCGATGCAGCACGGCTTTCCGGGGCTTCGCGACGGGCTGAAGCTATTGGCCGGACTTCAGGACAATTTCTGGGAGACCCTGCATCCTGAAATCGATGAAGGCGATCAGGAAGCAAGGGCAAACGCGATCACTTGGCTGGACACCCAGGCGTTGATGGCAGTCAAGAGCGCGCCTATCACCGGTGTCGAGGGTTACAGCTATCTTGATTGGGAAGACGCTCAAAAGTTCGACATTCCGGAAAACCTGGATAGTTTGGACAGTGTGCGGAGGCAGGAGATCCTCAACTTAAAAGAGCAGGCAGAAAAGGAACGGCGGGTAACCGGCGACCTGTGGCGCAAGGAAAGAGCGCTGACCCGCCGGGCGTCCGTGGAGGCCGTAAATCATACTATCGATGAATGCTGGCTGGCATTAAACGAACTCAACCTCATCATCGAAGCGAAATACGAGCGTAATCAAACGCCCGGCCTGAGCAATTTAAAAAAGGTGCTGGACGAGGTCCATTCACAGGTCAAGATGCTGCTGACGGACAAGCGGGCCGAGGAACCCGACGAAATAGAAGCCGAAGCCGGCGAGGAAGTTATTGGAGAGGACGGGATAGCCGTACCCGGCGCATCGGGCGTTGCATCGGCCAGCGGCGCGATTCAAAGCCGCAAGGACGCACTTAAACGCCTTGACGATATTGCCGCCTTTTTTAAGAAAACGGAACCTCATAGCCCGGTTGCATATTTGGTGCAGCGTGCCGTCAAATGGGGCAATATGCCGCTTGATATCTGGCTGCAGGACGTGATCAAAGATGAGGCGGTCTTATACAAGTTGAGAGAGACGCTGGGCTTCGCAACAGTTGAAAACACGGAAGGGTCGGGCGAATACAGCTAGGCGATCATCCACAGACGAAATTCGAATTCAAGAATAAATTAAAAGGAGAAAGTAAATGGCTAAGAAGGAAAGTACTCAACACAAAATCGACCGCATTCGCCCGCCGCGTGTGCAGATCACATACGACGTGGAAGTCGGCGGAGCTTTAGAGCTTAAGGAATTACCGTTCGTCGTCGGTGTCATGGGCGATTTTTCGGGCAAACCCGAGGAAGCATTGCCGGCAATGAAGAATCGTAAATTCGTCGAGATCGATCGCGATAACTTCGATCAGGTGCTTTCCGGGATGAAGCCACGAGTGGCTTTTACAACGGACAACAAGCTCCAGGACGACGGCAGCAAGATCGGGGTTGATCTCAAATTCAACAGCATGGACGATTTTACGCCGGACAATGTGGTCCAGCAGGTCGAACCGCTTCGAAAACTGGTCGAAGCCCGTCAAAAGCTTTCCGACCTACTTTCGAAAATGGACGGCAACGACAAGCTGGAAAACATTTTGAATGACGTGATCTCAAGTGCCGATAAGCAGAAGGAATTAAGCGCCGAGCTCGGTATCGAAGCGAAGGGGGAATAACAATATGGCCAATCAAAAAGAACAGGAAACCGCCGTCCAGACGGCTGTAGAAACTCAGGAAGTAAGCCTTCTCGACCAAATACTGACCGATGGCAGAATGGGTCGCGATGACTTTCAGAAAGAACGAGCCAAAGATATGATCGCTGAATTCGTTCAGTCAGTAATGGCCGGCGAACTGACCATGTCCAAAAACATGGATGTCGCGATCAACTCTCGCATTGCCGAGATCGACAGGCTCGTGACCACTCAGATGAACGAGATCATGCACCACGAAGACTTTCAAAAACTTGAAGGATCGTGGCGCGGCCTCAATCAGCTTGTGATGAACAGCGAAACGGGAACACAGTTAAAAATTCGCGTTCTCAACGTAAACAAAAAAGACCTTTTGAAAGACCTCGAAAGAGCTCTGGAATTCGATCAGTCTGTGCTCTTCAAGAAGGTTTACGAAGACGAATACGGTATGTTCGGCGGAGCGCCTTACGGTGCTTTGATCGGAGACTACGAATTCGGTAATCATCCGCAGGATATGGCGCTTCTCGAAAAAGTGTCGAATGTTGCGGCTGCCGCCCACGCTCCTTTCCTTAGTGCGGCTTCGGCTGACCTGTTCGGTTGGGAGACCTTTAGTGAAATGACCGAAGTTCGGGACGTTTCGAAGATCTTCGACCGGACGGAATATGCAAAATGGCGAAGCTTCCGTGAATCGGAAGATTCACGTTATGTCGGTCTTACGCTGCCGCACGTTCTGGGACGTGAGCCCTACGGAGCCGCTACCCGGCCTACCGAAACCTTTCGTTTTGAAGAAGACGTTGACGTCACGGACCACAAGAAATATTTGTGGACCAATGCAGCCTATTCACTCGGAACACGCTTGACCGAAGCTTTCGCTATGCACGGTTGGTGCGTGGCCATCAGGGGCGTGGAAGGCGGCGGATTGGTTGAAGGGCTTCCGACCCACACATTCTCAACCGATGAAGGCGAGGTCGCAATGAAATGCCCAACCGAGGTCGCAATTACCGACCGCCGGGAAAAAGAATTTGCCGACAATGGATTCATCCCGCTCGTCCACTGCAAGGGAACGGACAACGCGGCGTTCTTTGCTGCTCAATCCGCCAATAAGGCGAAAAAATACGACACTGACAGTGCGAACGCCAATGCACGGCTTTCGACCCAGTTGCAGTATATTTTTGCCGTCAGCCGATTCGCCCATTATCTGAAATCGATGGTGCGGGACAAGATCGGCAGCTATATGTCGCGTCAGGAAGCCGAAAACTTTCTGAATCGATGGATCAGCGGTTACGTTTTGGAGAACGACGTCGCGCCGCAATCGCAAAAAGCTAAATACCCGCTTCGTGAAGCGCGTGTCGATGTTTCGGAAGTTCCGGGCAAACCGGGCGTATACAGGGCAGTCGCCTTTTTACGGCCGCATTTCCAGCTCGACGAGCTCTCCGTTTCACTTCGCTTGGTTGCTGACCTGCCGAAACCGGCTGGAAAATAATGGAATCGG
>JANMSP010000057.1:0-2095 GCA_031389475.1 Pyrinomonadaceae bacterium | reverse complement strand
GTTAGCCGATTATGTGGACAGCAAGATGCGGGATATTTCGTCGGGTACACTAACGGTCGATTCGCTAAAAGTTGCTATTCTCGCCGCACTTCACATCGCAGACGAATTTCACCAGGCGAAGAATACCCAGGCGCAGATCGATGCCCAACTTGCCTCGTGCAGTTCGGAATGTTCGGAAATGCTCGACCGTGTGCTAAAACACAAAGATGTCGTACCGCAAGAGATCGAACGCGAACAATAGGGATCTGAGATCAAGCTTCAGTTTGTCTTTTGCGTGAGCCTTAAGACAAGCTGAAGCTTGAACTCAGAACATTTGCTTTTTACTTTCTGCTCGGTGTGCTAGAATAACAATCAGGCGATGGATCTTTACTGCGTGGTTCGTTACTGATCGCACTAATAATTGAACCAACACTTGAATTACGGGAGGCTAATGCCGGCCTCGGTGCAATCTTCCATGTTGAAGATTTGCCATAGAGGACGGTTACGATGTTCCTTCGGGGGCAGATTGCCACCCACCTGTTATAAGCAGGTTCGATTCAAGCGTTCGGAACGGCTTCTGCGGTTCTCTTTCGCCAATAAAACTTATTAATATTTAGCCGCAAGAAGGCACAAAATGCACAAACGTTTTGTTCTTCTGGCGGCTTTTGATTTGGGGTGTATGTCGGAACCGCCTGCGTCAGCGAGTGACGTGATAAGGGTAAATTCGAAAGTATAAAGTAAGGTTGTCCTAATTATTAATTTATCCTTTCGCCTTTATCCTTTATACTTTCGAAAGTACCACCCGCTTACGCAGGTGGATCTGCTTCCAGTTCCCTTCTAATTTCTTCGGCCATTTTTGCCTCTTCGAGCGCGAGTGGAAGCTCGGATGAGCGGATAGATAATTTTTTGAGTGCGAGTTCTGAATCGGCAAGGCTATTTCCGCGAACCGCGGCGGCTTTTATCATTTCCAGCCGCGATTCCGCCTCAGCAAGCATTTGCTTTGCTTCGTCATGTATTCCCGAGATTTTGTCCGCGTCGGTTTTTATTTGCTGCTGAAAATCCTGCGAATTTCCGCTTTTAAGCTGTTTGAGCTTTGACTGCCTTTGGCGAGTCAGGTTCAGTTCCTTTTTCGATAGTCGTATAATTCGCGAAGCAGTCAACCGTGATGCAAGCGTTTCGCGATATGCATCGGCGAGCATTGCATCGGTCATCTGCATCTCCTTCAAGGCTTTTTTCTCTGAGGATTTTAGTTCGTGGCGAAACCATTCTATCTCTTCGGCCCTAATACCGTCGGCGGCTATCCGCTCACGCATTTCCTTCGTCCAATTAAAATGCCGATAGGCCATGAAACCGGAAATTGCAAGGCCGGACAAAAAACCGACCGCTGTTAAAATTATTCCAAGAAAAAGAAATGTTGCAGCCACGGGAGGCGTTGAACCAAAGACAAATAGAAGTGCCGTAAAAACGATCGCCGGAACGGCCGATAAAACAACCGGAGCTGACCATGCGGCGATCTTGAGATTTCTTCCCTTCGCAAGTTCGCGCGGCGTAACGTCATATTTCGATTGCAATTCATTCATTTTTAATGCTTTACTTTACAAACTGTGGAAACTTAATTCAAATATCACGCATCACAAATTTAACCCCTGGATTAATTTGTGTAATATGACGAGCGGAAGCTTCACCGGCCCAGGTTAACGTATGTCTAAAAAGATTATCTCTGCTTTTCCCGCCTGTCTTTTCCTTTTTACGCTGTCGATATTGCCCGCTTTCGGCCAGCAGCCGCAGGTGAATGGCGAACAGCGGGTGCGAACCGTGTCGATCCCTATCTCGATATTTACGAAGGAAGAATTAAAAGAGGGCCGGGTCGAAGAGTTCATACAGATCGAGCAACTGATCGTAAAGGAAGATAAGGAAGAACAGACGATCCTCTCGATCCGCAGCGTTACCGATACACCGCTGGCACTTGCCGTTCTTATTCAGGAAGATCTTTCCTCAACATTTAATCTGCAGTTGAAAGACCTGGCGAATTTTATTCGCGGGTTGCCTCGCGGTTCGCGTGTAATGGTTGGCTATATTCGCGGCGGAAACTTGCAGATACGGCAGAAATTTACCG
>JANMSP010000053.1:0-2747 GCA_031389475.1 Pyrinomonadaceae bacterium | reverse complement strand
GGCCGAACGAAGCCGGACCTTCTGCAAACCGGAAAGCTGAACCTGGGCGGCGAGGTCTTCATTGATCTCGACGTTTGATTCGACTATCGTGATCCCTTCGACCGGATCGATAATATCGTCCAGCGAAGTACAGCCGACGATGCGGTCACGCAGACTTTCGACTTCCTCACCGTTGCGGATGATCGCCTCAGCCCATGTGCCGCGGAGCGTTCCGCAATCCTGCTCGGAAACGATCACATCCTGTGCAACGTCCACTAAACGACGTGTCAGGTAACCCGAATCGGCGGTTTTGAGCGCCGTATCGGCAAGACCTTTACGGGCACCGTGCGTCGAAATAAAGTACTGAAGCACGTTCAAACCTTCGCGGAAGTTAGCCACAATGGGCGTTTCGATGATCTCGCCCGACGGCTTGGCCATGAGGCCGCGCATACCGGCAAGCTGCCGAATCTGGGCGTCCGAACCGCGGGCACCCGAATCGGCCATGACGAGGATCGGATTGAGTTCCTTTCTTTCGTCTTCGCGGGTGTGCATCGCTTTGAACATTTCCTTGGCGACGCGGTCGGTCACTTCGGACCAGATCGCGGTCACCTTGTTCTCGCGTTCCATGTTGGTCATGGTCGCGTCTTCGTACTGCTTTTGCAGTTTATCGACTTCCTTGCGGGCCTCTTCGATAATTTTCGGCTTGCTCGAAGGCGTAACCATATCGTCAATGCCGATGGACATTCCCGATTTGGTTGCGTAGAGGAAACCCATTGCCTTCAAATCGTCAAGCAACGCAACCGTCTGATCGTGGCCTAGTTTTAAATGAGCGAAACTGACGAGCGACTGTAGGCCCTTCTTCTTCAATGTTCCGTTGACGTACGGCAGACCGTCGCGGGTCAGGCGTTCGTTGAGGATCGCCCGTCCGGCGGACGTGTCTATAACCCGGTTTACATTCTCGCGAATGACCGCACGCATTACATCCTGGTTATGATTTTCCAGCGTTAGATCGAGCAGATCGCCTTTCCAGCGAAGCCTGATTTTAGTTTGCGTCTCGATAACTCCTGCATCCAAAGCCAGCAGAACGTCGTCGATCGAATTAAACGCCTTGTTATGCCCCGGCATTTCGTCGCGGGCGAGCGTCAGGTAATAACAGCCCAAAACGATGTCCTGCGAAGGAACCGTGATCGGCTGGCCGCTGGCCGGTGAAAGCAGATTATTCGACGCGAGCATTAAAACGCTGGCTTCGATCTGCGCTTCCGCCGAAAGCGGAATATGGACGGCCATCTGATCGCCGTCGAAATCGGCATTGAAAGCCGTACAAACGAGCGGGTGAATCTTGATCGCCTTTCCTTCGACGAGAACCGGTTCAAAAGCTTGAATACCAAGCCGGTGAAGCGTCGGTGCACGGTTCAGCAGAACCGGATGCTCGCGGATGACTTCTTCGAGAATGTCCCAGACGATCGGCTCCTGGCGTTCGACCATTTCCCGCGCCTGTTTGATAGTGGCAGCGTGAGCGTCTTTTTCCAACTTGTTGTAGATAAACGGCTTGAATAATTCCAAGGCCATTTTCTTCGGCAAACCGCACTGGTGCAGCTTGAGTTCGGGGCCAACGACGATTACCGAACGTCCCGAGTAATCGA
The DNA here is from genome assembly GCA_031389475.1 of Pyrinomonadaceae bacterium. Classification (GTDB taxonomy): domain Bacteria; phylum Acidobacteriota; class Blastocatellia; order Pyrinomonadales; family Pyrinomonadaceae; genus OLB17. Next base: position 1,125 of record JANMSP010000053.1, on the reverse strand, counting down.
CACGCTTTCCAAGCAGATTCTGACGGAAACGTCCCTGTTTACCTTTAAGAGTTCCGGAAAGCGATTTGAGCGGGCGGTTGTTCGCACCGCGCAGGACGCGTCCGCGGCGTCCGTTATCGAACAGCGCATCGACCGCTTCCTGCAGCATGCGTTTTTCGTTTCGCACGATTACTTCCGGTGCACGAAGCTCCATCAGCTTCTTCAAACGGTTGTTGCGGTTGATAACGCGGCGGTACAAATCGTTTAGATCCGATGTCGCGAAACGTCCGCCGTCGAGAGGCACGAGCGGGCGAAGCTCCGGCGGAATGACCGGAATTACATCCAGAATCATCCATTCCGGATTGTTGCCCGAACGCAAGAAAGAGGTCGAAACCTTCAAACGCTTCGAATACTTCAGCTTTTTCTGCTGCGATGTTTCTTCCCGCATTTTGATGCGAAGCTCATCGACCAATTCCTGTATATTGATCTTCATCAACAGGTCTTTGATGGCTTCGGCACCCATTTTCGCGACAAACTGATTCGGGTAATCGCGAGTTAGTTCACGAAAACGCTCGTCGTTCAGAAGGTCTTTTTCCTTCAAATCCGGCACGTCGCCTTCATCGACGACGATGTAGGTTTCGAAGTAAAGGATCTTTTCGAGATCGCGCAATGTGATATCGAGGAGATGGCCGATTCGCGACGGCAAACCCTTGAAGAACCAGACATGCGAACAGGGCGAAGCCAGTTCGATATGGCCGAGCCGTTCACGCCGGACCTTCGACTGCGTGACTTCGACGCCGCATTTGTCGCAGACGACGCCGCGATGCTTCATTCGCTTGTATTTTCCGCACAAACATTCCCAATCGGAAACCGGGCCGAAAATACGGGCGCAGAACAGGCCGTCGCGCTCCGGCTTAAAGGTCCGGTAGTTGATCGTTTCCGGCTTGGTGACCTCACCGTGCGACCACGAACGAATCTTGTCCGGCGACGCAAGGCTAATGCGAATCGCTTCGTAATTTGTGGTCAACTGCGTTTTGTATCGTTATTTAATCGAAACATATTTTTTGGAACGCAGGCTGCCAGCCTGCGAGTCTCTTTCTTTTTCCGCGGACCCGGCTAGCCCGATAAAATCCTTAACGCAGGCTG
>JANMSP010000035.1:0-4455 GCA_031389475.1 Pyrinomonadaceae bacterium | reverse complement strand
TGCATAAGGATCTGACCGAGGCTCAGATAGCGTCGATCGAAAAGGATACGGGCGGAAAGGTGTCGGAGAAGGATCATCACTCCTTTCCCGGATTCTCGACGGTGAACGGTGCGAGGACGCAGGTCGGGGCGGTAACTATTGTTAAGGCAGCGGGAGCGGAAATCATTGTCGTATATGTGAACAAAGATGGATCTCCTTCTATCAAAGAGATAAAGGCCGAGGGTGTACCGGCAAGTTTTCTAAGCCAATTTGCAGGCAAGGGCCATGACGACGATCTACTCCTCGGAGCAGACATTAAAGTGAATGGAGCCAGGGAAGATCAGGCCAAAGCGATCACCGACGCGATAAGGATAGACGTTTTGTCGATGCAGGCTCTTTACGGCAAGTCACACGCTCACTAATGTACTGGTCAACTACACATTTTAGGCTCAGGTTTCGCACCTACACGGTTTTCTTGGCCGTTGTTTTGTTATCGGCGAGTTCTACCACCGGTCAGGAAACGAGCGGGACTGCAGCGGGATCGGTCTCGACTATTACCGCCGAGCGCAACGTTCAAAGTGACAGCGGGCAATTGAGCGTTATCATGAAAAGGTCGCCGGGAGATCCGCGTGTAGGAGAGATTGTGCATGTGCTCGCCTCTTTGAGCGAAAACGTGCAGGGCGGATTCGGGTCGGGACCTCTGCCGACCGAGAAGGCGAGCGTTTTGCTCAGCGTAATAAGGCCGAATGGTTCAGCCGTTGCCGAGAATCTCCCAGCAACCGAAGAAGCGGGCGGCATCTATCGTAGTTCTTACAGCTTCGACGGCACGGGCGATTTCAAAATAGTCTTTTCAATAACTACCGAAGACAAGAGAACATTTTCCGCAGATTTTCCGGTGACCGTCGCCCGGGCGCCGATTCGCACGTCATTTTGGATCGGACTTCTGATTCTTCTGTTACTCTGCGGAATTACAACGGCAGCTATTTTTTACGCTCTGAGAAAAAATGGAAATGTCGGTTTTCGGCGAGCTGCTCCAGTCCTTGCCGCCGTTCTGACGGTGTTTATTCTGAGTGCGGCCATTCTCGCTTATCTTGTGCCGCCGTCTCAAACGCGCGAAGCATCGGCCATTCCGACCGCCGCCTTTTCGGCAGCCGCCGTAAATGAATTACCGAAAGGAGCGACGATCACTGTTTCAAAGGAATCTCAGCTTCTGTTCGGGATAAAGACTCAAGTGGTGGATACGCGGCAGATCACGAGTGGTTTGAAAACGACGGGTGTGGTCCGTGCGCGGCCGGACGCGAAGGGAGTTGTCACCGCACAGGTGCCCGGAAGGATCGTGCTTGATCCGTCAGTATCTTTAGGTTCTGCCGTTAGTCGCGGTGAACAGATCGGCTTCGTTGAACAGGTGCTCGACGTGTCCGGGCAAGCGGGGCTTGAGTCTCAACGACTGGAGGTCGAAGCCCAGCAGCGGGAAGTCGAGGCGCGTAAACTGGAACTCCGGAATACCGCACTGGCCCTTCAGTCGCAACAGGCCCAAAGCAGATCTTCTGCCGTGCAAGCGAGAACGAGGCTTGCACAGGCCGAGCGGGAGTTTCGAAGATCTCAGAATCTCGTCAGGGTCGGCGCTGTTCCGAGAAAAAGGGTTGAAGAAGCTCAGACCGCGGTCAAGGTGATCGAGGACGAGATCACATCGGCAGATAAACAGGTCAGCCTGTTGGGCGACCAGATACGAGCCGCACAAGCGGGTCAAAACATCTTTCGCTCGCCAACCGTCCGTCAACCCGTCCGAAATTTCCCGCTGCTCGCGCCCGTAACCGGAATAATCGATCAGATCAACGCGACAAGCGGGCAACAGGTGGCAAGCGGAGCAGAATTGTTGAATATAGTTAATTTGTCGACCGTTCTGCTCGAAGCCCAAGTCTTTGAAAAAGATCTGCCGATAGTTCGCGAATCGACGCGGGCCAGCTTTACCTCATCAGCCCTCGCAGGTGAGGTCTATACGGTCGGTACGCCAGACGGCGACGGCAGATTGGTTTCTATCGGCCAGACGGTAAATAATCAGACACGGACCGTGCCGGTTATTTACGAAGTTAAAAACCCCTTTAACCGACTCAGGGATGGGAACTTTATCGAGATCACCATCGACACGAGCGGTAACAGGCAAGTTCTGGCCGCACCGAAATCAGCAGTTGTTCGAGAACAAGGTGAGGCATTTGTCTTTGTATTTGATGGCGGTGAAACGTTCGAGCGACGACTGGTATCTTTGGGAGCCGAAGGTGGAGATTTTTATGAGATCGTATCCGGTTTGAAAGAAGGAGACCGGGTCGTCATCGAAGGAGTTTATCAACTTAGAACGACACAGCCCGCCGAACAATAAGATGAGAATTAGGAAAGCAATAATATTTCTATATGAAGTTATCGCCCGTGCTTTTGACCCGAACTCAGGGAACGGCTAAGGATTAGTAGGAGAATTCATGAAAAGATTACTTATCGCATTGTCATTACTAGTTGCGGGCGCAATTAGCGTCGCATTTATCACGGCCGCCGTCCAGGCTCACACGCGCACCGTTAAGATTAAGGTTGATAAAAATGGCTTTTCGCCGTCGTCTATCGATGCGGAGGCTGAACACAAACTAAATCTAGTCTTCAACCGTACCGACGCCAACAACTGCGGCAGTAAGGTCGTGATGCCGCAATACAAGGTTCGCAAAAGCTTGCCGGTTGGAAAAGACGTGATCGTCACCATTACCCCGAGTGCTGCGGGACAGATCACCTTCACATGTGGGACGGGAAAATATAAGGGATCAATAGTAGTAACCGACTAACCGATAAAACAAGGAGAAAAAACAATGAGAACAGCTATATTTACGTTAATTTTGGGTGTTGCTGCATTTGCGTTTGCCGCTTGTGGCCAAACGGCGAGTAATAGCAATTCGATGAATCATAACGCGATGATGAAGAATTCGAACTCGTCAATGAACATGAACGGTATGGATCATAATTCGATGTCGATGAACTCTAATATGTCGATGGATCATTCGCAGATGATGAAGAGCGATCCGAACGCTGCTTCTCAGCCGTACGATCTGCAGTTTATCGACACGATGACGGCACACCACAAAGAAGCGGTCACGATGGCGAAGATGATTGACGGCCGTACACAGAATCCCGATCTGAAAAAGTTCGCCGCACAGATCATCGCCGATCAGGAAAAGGAAATCGGTCAAATGAAAAGCTGGCGCGATAACTGGTACGCAGCAAAGCCGTCCGCAATGAATATGGAGATGCCGGGCATGGCGGATTCTATGAAAATGGACATGCCCAAACTGACGAACTCGAAAGACAAAGAGTTTGACCTGGCATTCGTCGAAATGATGACTACCCATCACGCCGGTGCGGTGACGATGGCGAAAGAGGCCCTCACCAAAGCAGAACACGCGGAAATCAAAACTCTGTCGAATCAGATCATCAAAGCTCAGGAAGCCGAGATCAAGATGATGGCGGATTGGAAAGCTAAATGGAGTAAATAGGTACTTCGACCGCGCCGATTTCCAATGCTTAACGGAATAATAAAATGGTCGCTGCATAATCGGTTAATGGTCGTGGCGATCGCGGCTCTCTTGCTTGTTTGGGGCAGCTATGTGGCGTTCAATTTGCCGGTCGATGTTTTCCCCGATCTCAATAAGCCGACGATCACGATCCTGACGGAAGCCAACGGCCTTGCCCCTGAAGAGGTAGAAACGCAGGTTTCTTATCCCATTGAGACGGTGATGAACGGCGTGCCGGGTGTGACGCGGGTGCGTTCGGTGAGCGGCATAGGCTTGTCGGTTGTCTATGTGGAGTTCGATTGGGGAACCGACATTTACCGTAATCGACAGCTCGTTTCCGAAAAGATCATCGCCGCCCGCGAACAACTGCCGCCCGGAGTTTCGCCGTTTCTGGCGCCGATCTCGTCGATCATGGGCGAGATCATGCTGATTGCCGTTTCATCGAAAGACGGTTCGACCGATCCGCTTGAACTCCGGACTTTGGCCGATTGGACGATCCGTCCGCGAATTTTGACAATTGCCGGTGTATCGCAGGTGATACCGATCGGCGGCGGAGTCAAGCAGTATCAGGCTTTGGTGTCGCCGGAAAAGCTAAGGCAATTCGGCGTGACGATTGAGGAAGTTTCCACGGCCCTCGAAAAATCGAATATCAATTCTACCGGCGGGTTTGTAGATGCACAGTCACAGGAATATCTGGTCAGAAATCTGGGCAGATTTTATTCAATCGACGAACTCAAAGAAACCCTAGTTGCCTATCGAAACAATACACCCATCCGACTCGGCGATGTCGCAACAGTCGAGTTTGGAGCGAAAATTAAACGAGGCGAGGCGGGAACCAATGGCAAAACTGCCGTCATCGTATCGGTACAGAAGCAGCCGGGAGCAAGCACCCTCGATCTGACCAAGCAAGTTGACGAAGCGGTCGCGG
>JANMSP010000129.1:0-8813 GCA_031389475.1 Pyrinomonadaceae bacterium | reverse complement strand
CTGAAAGCAGTTCGCGTTCGCAGACTCCGCGTTCGGACGAGGGCGTCCGTGCTCCATTTTTAATCATTCAGGCGGATCGAATTTATCATGGTTCGAAAAGCGGAATTGTAGTTGTACGATTCGTTTTCCGGAACGACAGTGGTGATGTAGATCACGTCACCGGAGCTAAGCTGCGCCGTGTAAACGGTCACGAGCTCGTTTTGATTGGTGACCGGTGAGCGTCCGGTCAATTGCGTGGTGTAACCCTGGCGTCCGGCAAAAGTCGTACGTGAAAAGCTTCCGCGCTGCCGCAAATAAGAATTGCTTTGCAGAACTCCGTTGACGTAAGCTTCGGAACCCTGTGCCAGATTGCCGCCGCTGTTCGAGGCTCCGATGATCACTCCGTGCGTAATTCCCTGATCGCCGTAAGCCCCTTCGGGAGCAAACACCAGATTCCCGTCCGAAAATTCACGCCAATTGCTTGGAACATTAAAGCTGATGCCGGCGCTGTTGTAGGTTCGCGTTCGTGTTGATGGAAGCTGAACACGACCCGTATATCTGCCGCCGGATGTCGGATTCGCAGTTCCCTGACGATTGCCGTTTTTATAATTCTGCTGAATCTCGGCCATCGTTTGCGCCCGCGGCATTCCGCTAAGCCTTTCTCTGACACGCGTGAATTCGCGGGTATCGCGCACCGGATTATTGACCCGGAGGCTTGCCGCTTCCTGATTGATCTTTTGAAAGCGGTTGCCCGGATCGGGGTGACTGCTCAGCCATTCAGGATTACGGCCGCCCCCGCTCTGCTGTGCGATTGTCCGAAACATATTTGCCAGATCACGCGGATCGTATCCGGCGTCGGCCATTATTTGTGCGCCCAGAATATCCGCCTGAGTTTCATACTCGCGGCTGTAGCGGGCAAAATATCCGGCGGCAAAGATCTGTCCGGCCTGCGCTCCGGCCTGACCACCGAGAACTGCACCGCCGAGAATCGCGCCGATCCCGAGGATTTGATTCAGAGGGCTGCTGACCTTTGTTTGCTGAGCAGTCGCATGGCGGAGGGCAACGTGGCTTATTTCGTGGGCCATTACGCCCGCCATTTCGCCTTCGGTTTTAGCCGCCTCGATCATGCCGCGGTTGACGTACATCGGGCCGCCGGGGAGCGCGAAAGCGTTGATGTCGCGGGCGTTGACGACCTTGAATTGATAGTCGAACGCCGGCTGCTGAAATTGTGAAGGGATAGAAGAAACAAGCCGTTCACCGATGCGAGAGACATAAGCCTGGGCCTGACTGTCGTTCAAAATCGGAAACTGCTGATCCACTTGCCGCGAAGCATCCCGGCCGAGCTTTACATCGTCCTGGATCTTGTATTTATTCTTCGGCATGTTAACCCGTGTCTGAGCGCCGACGGCAATCGGCAGAACGGACATCGTCCAAATCAGGGCGAGTGCCAGCAAACTTTTATTTCGATTAAGATTTTTCATCAAATTCTCCGTGCTTGTCTCATGAATTTAGGATAAGCGGTAAGCGTAAGCAATACCGAATCCCGGTCTATGATGAAAAAGGGAGAAGTGCGGTTTGCCGCAAAGGATTTCGAAATCTGGTGAGTAGTTATTTGGGAATTGACGAGCGGGAGAATAAACTGTCGGATTCAGTGAGAGGTGCGGCGGATGGTCTGTTCGATCTCTATACCACCGGACGAATTTAAGTTCTGGTCATCCACACGGTAAAGCACCGCTTTTATGCGGCTGATCAGAGCGAGCACATCCTGCGAAGTGAGGTTTTGGCGGTGCCTTTTTTCAACAAGGAACGCTAAAGCCAGGTCATTTCCTATATCGTCGATCAAATCCATATATTTTCCTTGTTCCGCAATGTTTATGACGAAAGCTTTCCATGATATGAATGCAATGTTAAGTCGATGTTAACGAAATGTTAAATATTCTTCGACTCGGCTTACCCGGAAACCAAATTTAAGTATAATTTAATTCGAAAAGCCACTTGTTTACAGTACAATTCAGTGGAAAAAAACAGTTCCAAATTAATCGGGTATAATTAAATTTTTCCAAGTTTCACACAAATCTATTTGGAAAGCAATTAATTACGCGAAGGAGAATTTAGTGTCTAATAAAACAGTGAAACGAGAGTTCATTAGTATTTTTTTAATTGCCGTCACTGCCTTGGGTTTCGGGTGCAGCGGGCAGAAACTGGGCGAAAGCAACAGCTCGGCAACGACAAGCGGCGCAGTTCGCATTCAAGGTTCGGGAGCCAGTTTTCCGAAGCCTATTTATGAAAAATGGGTAAACGAATTCGGGAAGGTAAATCCTAATGTCAGCATCGATTACCAATCGACCGGATCTGGCGCAGGGCAAAAGGCCCTTCTGTCGAAGACCGCGGATTTCGGAGCTTCGGATGATCCGATGAGCGATGCCGACATTAAGAGTGCCGGCAGCGAAATTCTGCATATTCCAACGGTTCTTGGTGCCGTCGTTTTGACCTACAATCTCGAAAGCATTAAGGAACCTCTGAAACTTACGTCACAGAACATTTCTGATATCTACCTCGGCAATATTAAAAAGTGGAACGACGCGAAACTGAAAGCTGATAATCCTACGATTGTCCTGCCTGATACGGATATTTTGCCGGTTTACCGTGCGGATTCGAGTGGAACATCAGCGGTCTTTACGGATTTTCTTTCTAAAACGGTGCCCGAATGGAAGGAAAAGGTCGGGATGAACAAACAGCCGAGCTGGATAACCGGCGTCGGCATCGGTGCGAAAGGCAACGACGGCGTTATGGGTCAAGTAAAACAGTCACCGAATTCGATCGGATATGTTGAGCTGACCTTTGCTAAAGCGAATAATCTGCCGTCCGCATTGATCAAAAATAAGGCCGGCGATTTTGTCGATGCTTCGCTGGAAAGCGTATCGGCTGCTGCTGCTGCTTCGGTTGCTGCGATGCCGGACGACCTACGCGTGCAGATCACCGATGCAGAGGGCAAAGGCGTTTATCCGATTGCCAGCTACACATACATTTTAGTTTATAAAGACCAGCAGGACGCTAACAAAGGGAAGGCGATCGCGGACTTTTTGTGGTGGGCGATCCATGACGGCGAGAAATTCGTAAAAGATCTTCACTATTCGCCGCTTCCTGCGGAAGTTATTAAAAAGGTCGAAACCAAAATAAATTCAATGACCAACAGCGGCAAGCCTTTGCGCCAATCATAACCGGAGAAAAACGCATTGGCACAAACTGGCGCCATCGGCGACAAAATATTCCGCACTGTATTGTTGATTGCGGCGGCGAGCATTTTACTGATCGTTGTCGCGATCTTCTATATGATGGTCCAGAATTCGATGCCGACGCTGCAGCGGTTCGGCATCGGCTTTCTGACGGGCAGCGAATGGCGGCCCGCGCAGGAAGAATTCGGGGCGCTTCCGTTTATTTACGGAACTCTCGTTTCGTCGCTTATCGCTTTAATACTCGCCGTTCCGATCTCGCTGGGAATCGCCATTTTTTTGGTTGAGCAGGCGCCGGCAAAAATAGCGCGGCCGATAGCATTTATGGTAGAGCTGCTGGCGGCGATTCCATCGGTCGTTTACGGGCTGTGGGGAATTTTCGTGCTTGCCCCGTTTATTCGGAATTATCTCGGAGTATTTCTACAGGATTATCTCGGTTTCCTTCCGTTCTTTCAGGGCCGCCTGACCGGAATCGGGATGTTGACGGCGGGGATTATTTTGGCTCTGATGATTACCCCGATCATTACAGCGGTGGTTCGGGATGTTTTGGAAGCGGTGCCGACGACGCAGCGCGAAGCCGCTTTAGCTCTCGGCGCGACTAAGTGGGAAACGACTACGATTGTGCTTGGGAATGCGGCTTCAGGCATAGCGGGTGCGGTGGTTCTCGGGCTCGGCCGGGCAATTGGTGAAACGATGGCGGTGACGATGGTAATCGGCAATTCGCCGCAGATTTCTGCATCGCTTTTTGAGCCAGCAAATACTATTGCATCGCTTCTTGCGGCAAATTTCGCCGAGGCGACTGATAAAATTTATATGAGCGCGTTGATCGAGATCGGCCTCGTGCTTTTTCTGGTGACGTTTGTCGTTAATGCGTTCGCAAAGCTTTTAATAATGAGCGTTGGCGATAATTCGAGCAGCTCTAAACATGTTTAATGATTTGACGCCGCCAAGATGGCGGCGTTCCGTGTAAAATGTCGGATCCAAATAGATCAGTTCATCGCAATCGACGGATCGTCAACAGTGTAATGACGGCCCTCACGGCCGCATGCGCCGTGTTTGCGACGGCGATACTGCTGTTAATTATTTCCTATATTGCTATTCAAGGTATTACATCGCTCAGTTTTCAATTTCTGATTGATACTCCAAAACCCGTGGGCGAAGGCGGCGGTATCGGAAATGCAATTGTCGGTTCGGCGATGATGACGGCACTTGCAGTTTTGATCGGGTTGCCGGTCGGAATTGCGGCGGGCGTTTACCTGGCTGAATACGGAAAGAATTGGTTCGGCAACATCGTACGTTTTGTGGCGGATACGCTGATCGGCATTCCTTCGATAATCATTGGTATTTTTATTTATACGCTCGTTGTAATGCCGATGGGAAGGCAATCGGGGCTTGCCGGCGGATTGGCTTTGGCGATAATCATGCTGCCGATCGTTGCCCGCACGACAGAAGAAATGATCCGGCTTGTGCCGAATTCGATGCGTGAAGGAGCTTTGGCGCTCGGTGCTCCGCAATGGCGTGTTTCGTGGAATATCGTGCTGCCGGCCGCTGCTTCAGGAATCGCGACTGGCGCAATGCTGGCGATGGCCCGGATCACCGGCGAAACCGCTCCGCTACTATTTACGGCGCTGAACAGCCGTTTTTATAATTTTTATTACGATCAACCGATGTCGTCGCTGACCGTGCAGATATTTAATTACGCGACTGGCCCTTTCGAGGTGGAGCACGCGATGGCGTGGGCTGCGACGCTGATATTGGTCGGGATAATCCTGATGATAAATATTTTGGTAAGATTTTTGACGAGGAAGAAGTTTTAGCCGTACAGCGGGCTTCCAGCCGACGCATTCAAAGACGAAGGCACAATGCTCTCGCGACAGCCGCCAAGATGGTGGCGAACATATGGAAAGTAAAATCAGCATTTCCAATCTGGATTTTTTTTACGGAAAGGCTCAGGCGCTGTTCGACATTACGCTTGAAATTCCCGAGCGCGAGGTCGTGGCTTTTATCGGGCCGTCCGGCTGCGGGAAATCGACGTTTTTGCGTACGCTGAACCGGATGAACGATACGATTCCGATCGCAAATGTCACCGGTGGAACGGTGGAAATCGACGGCGAGGATATCTATGCCCCCGGAACGGATGTCGTCGCATTGCGCCGAAAGGTCGGGATGGTTTTTCAGAAATCGAATCCGTTTCCGAAATCAATTTTCGATAATGTGGCGTATGGAATCCGAATCAACGGAATACATTCCAGTAAGGCCGATCTGGGTGAAAGGGTGGAAAAAGCGTTGCGCGACTCTGCTTTATGGGAAGAGGTAAAGGACCGGCTGAATACATCTGCGTTAGGCTTGTCGGGCGGCCAGCAGCAGCGGTTGTGCATTGCTCGTGCCCTCGCCGTTCAGCCTGAAGTCATCTTAATGGATGAGCCAGCCTCTGCACTCGATCCGATAGCGACGCAAAAGATCGAAGAGCTGGTCGTCCAGCTAAAGAAGCAGTACACAATCGTGATCGTTACCCATAATATGCAGCAGGCGGCCCGCGTTTCCGATAGAACGGCATTCTTTATGCTCGGCAAATTGGTCGAGTATAATGCGACGCAGAAAATGTTCACAAACCCGGATGAAAAACTCACCGAGGATTACATTACGGGCAGGTTTGGATAAAAGGCGGAAGCCTGACCGTTAGGAAGGGCTTTGTTTGGGAGGAGGCACTTTGCAGAGGCAGTCGGCCGTTAAAATAGGGATTTTCCCCGTCAACTGCCTTCCGCCAACTATAAGAAAGCCCTTCCTGACGGGCAGGCTTCTGCACCAAAAGCGTGTATTTGTGTTAAATTATTAGAAATGGAACATAGAATTATAGATCAAAGATTAGACCAGTTGCGGGACAAAATTCTGCTTCTCGGCGGTGCCACGGAGGCAGCGGTTAACCGTGCGATGCAATCTTTGACCAATCGCGACAGCGAACTTGCAAAACGCGTCCTCGAAGAAGACAAGATAATCAATCAAATGGAACTCGAGATCGACCGGATGAGCATCGAGATCCTTGCTTTGCAGGCACCGGCGGCGCATGATCTGCGGTTCGTTATCTCCGTTGCCAAAATTACGCCGATCCTCGAGCGGATAGCCGATCACGCCAGCAATATTGCCGAGGCCGCAATTATTCTGAACAACGAGCCGCAGATCAAGGATTACATCGATTTTCCGATCATGGCCCAAACAGCGGCCGAAATGCTCCGGGCCGCTCTTGATGCTTTTACCACTGAAGACGCCGACATATCGCGCCAAGTGATTGAGCGCGATAAGGAAATCGACGAAAGCTATCACCGCGTATTCAACAAACTGCTCGAAATGATGATCGACAATCCAACCGTGACGACGAGTGCGGCGCACCTGCTATTCGTCGCCAAACACCTTGAACGGATCGGCGATTATGTAAAGGACATTTGCGAATTGAACGTGTATTTGCGAGAGGCCGCCTTTATTAAACATAGCCCGCGAAATTAATTCCAGAGTTTTCGCTTAGAGTGCAGACTTCTATTCTCGTGGTATTTGTATTTTTTGCGTTCTTCGCGGCTTTGATTTGCGTCTTTGCGTGAGAAGAAAAGATTTTTCATGCAAAGACGCGAAGGACGCAAAGTAAGACTAAAGAAGAAAAAGTCCGATCAAACATCGACCCGAACCTCGCATTCGGGACACTACCATGTATTCTGAACACTTGCCTTAACCAATCTGAAGTGACATCATTCTCATTCAAATTCGCATCTAAATGATGTTATGTGCATAGTATTAGAACAATCACGTACTTTCGAAGATTATCTCGTGATGCCTGATGTTGAGCTTCATGAGCGGATAGAAGCCGCTCGTGCGGAACTGGGTAAACGCGTGGTGATTCTCGGCCATCATTACCAGCGTGACGACGTAATTCGCCACGCTGACCTGACGGGTGATTCTTACCAGCTTTCCGTGATGGCTTCGCAGACTGAGGCTGAATACATCGTTTTCTGCGGCGTTCATTTTATGGCCGAATCGGCTGATATTCTGGGCAAGCCGCATCAACGTGTGATACTTCCCGATCTCGGCGCCGGATGTTCGATGGCGGATATGGCGACGATCGATCAGGTCGAGGACGCCTGGGAGCAGCTTCGCGAGATCGGCGTTTTGGAATTGAAGGTTGCGCCGATCACTTATATGAATTCGTCGGCCGCGATCAAGGCTTTTTGCGGGCGAAATGAGGGCGTCGTTTGCACCTCTTCAAATGCAATTCCGCTTTTCGACCGCTATTTACGCGAATTCGACAAGATGTTTTTCTTTCCTGATCAGCATCTTGGGCGAAACACGGGTGCGAAATTTGGGATTCCGCTAGATAAAATGGCTTTGTGGAATCCGTATGAAGAACTCGGCGGAAACACTGAGGAGCAATTGCACGAAGCGAAATTGATCTTATGGCGCGGCCATTGTTCTGTCCATGGAAGATTTAAGCCTTGGCACGTCGATAAAATTCGCAAAGACATTCCCGGCGTTCAGGTCCTTGTTCACCCGGAATGCACTCGCGAAGTCGTCGAAGCAAGCGATTTGAACGGCTCGACCTCTTTTATTATCAATACAGTCGAGAAATCTCCGGCCGGCTCGAAGTGGGCGATTGGAACCGAAGTAAATCTAGTAAATCGCTTGGCCGAACGTTTCCCGGATAAGGAAATTCATCTGCTTGCTCCCGATCTGTGCATGTGCGCGACGATGTACCGCATCGCACCGCAAAATCTGGCGTGGGCGATGGAAAATTTGCTGGAAGGAAATGTCGTCAACGAGATCGTGGTCGAGCCGGAAACAAAACATTTCGCTGGAATTGCTTTGGAAAGAATGATCAACTTTACCGAGCAGAATCAGAAGTCGAACTAGCCACGAATTACACAAATAACACTAATAAAAGGAATTCGGAATTCATTAGTGTCATTTGTGTAATTCGTGGCTGGATAATGCAGATGGCTGAGAATAAAGACAAATTACCTGATAACAAGACAGGCAAATTCTATGTTGATCGAAACTGCATAGATTGCGATGTCTGCCGCGATACGTCGCCGGTGAATTTTACCCGCAATGACGAGAATGGATATTCTTACGTCTGGAAGCAGCCGGAAACAAAAGAAGAATTTGAGCTGTGCGAAGAGGCTCTGAATGCTTGTCCGGTAGAGGCAATCGGTGACGACGGAGCAGAAATAAAGTTTCGGGCCGCTGCGTGATCCGGTTTTACACCTTTAGTTTTATCCAACCTTCCTCAACATCAACTTCATAACTTTCGATCGAACATCCTTTTTTGGTAAAACATTCGCCCGTGCGGACATCGAAGCGCCAGGCGTGGAGTTCGCATTCGACGATGTGGCCGTAAACTTTTGAATCGGCTAGCGGATAGGCTTTGTGGGGGCAGAAATTTTCGATGGCGTGGAATGTGCCGGCGATATTGAACAGCGCGACCTCGGTTCCGTCTTTTAATTTGACAGTCGCGCCGCGGCCCGGCGGAACGGATTCAGCCTTGCCGACCGTTATAGTTTCGCCGTGACGTTTCGGCTTTTTTTTGTTTTCTCGATGTTTGCCCATTTTTATTGCAGA
>JANMSP010000550.1:0-2643 GCA_031389475.1 Pyrinomonadaceae bacterium | reverse complement strand
GGACGCGAGCGCTCATTTCCGAATGGTCACTTCATATTGGGACACCGCCGCGTCATTTGTCATAAACGGCGGCATCGACCGCAAAATGTTTCTCGATGCAAATACCGAGCATGTTTTCATCTATGCAAAAATCGCCGAGTTTCTGCCGCAAATACGCGAGCTTTTCCGCGAGCCTGATTATTTGCTCCATCTGGAAAATCTTGTAAAGTCTCTGCCGGATTTCGAAGCGAAGATGGAGAGCCGAAAGCAGCTGATCGCGATTTGACGTCTTAAGGAAAGCCGACACCCTTGTCCGCCCGCGGAGTCCGCGAACGCGATACATTGCCGCCACGAGCATTTGCCGCTAAAGGTTCGTTCGCGTCGAAGCGTCCCTCATTGCGGACAAGGGTGTCCGCACTCCTCTCATCTGTGATAACATCTTGTTTCACGGATGAAAAAATACGTCTTAAAACGCGATCAAAGTTCGCTGCCGGAACGGCTTACACGATATAAAAGCGAACTCAATGAAGAGCAATTCGCTGTCGTGACGGCTCAACCGAAAGCAACTCTTGTCGTCGCCGGTGCTGGAACCGGTAAAACGAGAGCGATTACATATCGCGTCGCTTATCTTATTGAGCAAGGCGTTTCGCCGCCGCGGATATTGCTCGCCACATTTACCAACCGGGCTTCGCGTGAAATGCTGCGGCGTGTCGAATCGCTCACAGGGAATCAGAACGTCCATAAAATTTGGGGCGGGACGTTTCACCGGATAGCAAATCTGTTGCTGCGGCGGCATGCGGTTTCTATCGGTTTCGAATCGAACTACTCGATTCTCGACACCGAGGACGCCAATGATTTTATCAACGTCTGCATCGAAGAAGCCGCCATCGACACCACGGCCAAACGTTTTCCGAAAGCCGAGGTCATTCAAAATATCATCAGCTACGCGAACAACACCGATCTGCCGATCGAGAACGTTATAATCGGCAAATACCCTTATTTCGAGATGCTGACGCAGCAGATAAAATACGTCGAAAGAATTTACGTAGAGCGAAAACGAGAGCGGAACGTGATGGATTACGATGATCTGCTGCTCAATCTCAAACGCCTGCTGATCGAAAAACCGGAGATCGCCGCGCTATACGCCGATCAATTCCAGCATATTCTAGTCGATGAATATCAGGACACGAATCGCTTACAGGCGGAAATTATTGATCTGCTGGCCGCGAAACATCGCAATGTCATGGTCGTCGGCGACGACGCCCAGAGCATCTTCGCCTGGCGCGGAGCCGAATTTACGAACATCTACGAATTCCCGAAACGCTACCCGGAAGCCCAGCTTTTCAAGCTCGAAACCAATTACCGCTCGACACCGGAAATTCTCGGCCTCGCAAATGTTTCAATTGCGCATAATAAACGGCAGTTCCCGAAAATGCTACAGGCGGTGAAAGCTTCGCGGGATTTCAAACCGGCGCTCGTTCCCTGTTCGGATGTTGAGCAGCAATCGGTTTTCGTCGCTTCCCGCATTCTCGAACTCCGCGACGAAGGCACAAATCTCGAAGACATCGCCGTTTTGTACCGCTCGCATTATCATTCGATTGAATTGCAATTAGAGCTGTCGCGGCGGAACATTCCGTATCGCGTCCAATCCGGCGTAAGGTTTTTCGAGCAGGCGCATATTAAAGACGTAATTTCTTACTTGCGCATAATCGTCAATCCGAGAGATGAACTGGCGTGGAAGCGGATACTAAAGATGATTCCGGGTGTCGGCAATAAGACGGCGAATAAGATATTCGAATCGATTATGACAGTCGATGCCGAAAACACCGGTGCAGAAGCCCGCGCGTTAGCAAGGGCGGATGAAGGGCCGAACCCTGACGATTCAAACACCGCGATAGCACAGGTTTCTATTCCGCCCTTGCTAACGCGTGGGCTTCTGCATTCGATGCCGAAGCTTCGTGAGAAAACCACTTGGCAGAATTTCATTAAGCTCCTTGAACTGCTCGTCAATGACGAAAATCGCGGCCAGCCGTCGAAGCAGATCGAGCTTATTCTTTTGAATGGCTACGAAAAATATTTACACGAAAATTACGAAAATGCCGATGCACGGCTTGAAGATCTGCACGGCCTGTCGCAATTCGCCAATCGCTACACATCGACCGAAGATTTTCTCTCTGAACTCGCCCTTCTTTCGACCGAGCGTTTCAAGGAACCGCAGGCCCTCGTCGGCGAAGAGGTGATCGAAGGCGGCGAGGAAGACGAGCTTTTGACATTGACCAGCGTCCACCAGGCAAAGGGTTTGGAGTGGAAAGCCGTATTCATAATCTGGGCCGCCGAAGGCAAATTTCCCTCACCGCGTTCGTTAAAAGAGATCGACAGCGAAGAAGAAGAACGCCGTCTCTGGTACGTCGCCATGACGCGTGCAAAGGATGAGTTGTACATAACATATCCGCTGATGATCACCGACTACAACCGCCAAACCGTCCTCCAAAAACCGTCGCGTTTCGTCATGGAATGCCCACCCGCTTTATTTGAGGTTTGGACTCTGGAAGAAGAAACACCACAGTTTTCACCGCCAATTTTATCGGAAGGCGATTCACAAGAGTTTATTAATTAATTATGACGCCGAACCGAATGCAGAAGCCCGCACGTCAGTAAGGGCGA
>JANMSP010000548.1:0-8655 GCA_031389475.1 Pyrinomonadaceae bacterium | reverse complement strand
CGGCGACGGCAAAACCGATGTCGCGGTCTATCGCGGGGATACCTGGTATATGATCAATTCAAACGGATTAACTTACTCGGTGAAAACCTTCGGAGTCACGGGCGATGTCCCGGTTCCGACTGGATATATTGCGGAATAAGCGGAACGCAGGCAATAACGGAACGCAGGCACCTTGCCTGCCGCGAAGTCCTCGAACGCGTTGCACTGCGTACAGAACTTGTCTAGCCGCTAAAAGTTTGTTCGCGTTGAAGCAACCCTCATGCAGGCAAGGGTGCCTGCGGTCCAACAATCAAAAAGCCGGATGCGATATCGCATCCGGCTTTTTTATATTGGAGGAAACAATACCGAAGCCTTCTCCGGTATTCATAAGTTACGGTTTTACAGGTACCGAAACAGCTGGCTGCACTGGAACTAAAGGATTTGCAGTCGGCTGCGTGTCGTTGGAGTTCGATGATGGATTGCCGAGCGGGACCGGCTGCATCACGGTAGCAGAGGGCCTTGTGCCGGACGTGCCGGTAGTTGCGTCAACGAAAGGCCTGACGATTCTCGGTGTAATGAAGAAGAGAACTTCGCTGGTGTCGCGTTGAACGTTTTTGCGTTTGAACAAAAGGCCCAGAATGGGAATCTTCGAAAGGCCCGGCGTGCGGTCCTGGTTCTCGCGTTCGTCATCAAACAGAACACCGCCGATAACGGTCGTGCCGCCATCCGGAACGGTTACCTCCGTTTGCATTGTCTGGCTGTTGATGGCGGGTGCCGCGCTGCCCGCTAATATAGAAACGGAGGCATTTTCCGCCAGAACATCAAGAACTACCGTTCCGACATCAGTGATCTGAGGGGTGATTTCCAGTTTCAACGGCACGTCGACGTAAGTCGTCGTGAAAATATTAAAGCCGCCGACGCCTCCCGGTTGAACGGTAGTGATCGGAATCTTGGTTGAGTTCTCGATCATTGCTTTGCGGTTATTTAAGGTCGTAACCCGAGGTGTCGCAACCACCTTTATCTGTCCCTTTTGCTCTCCGGCTGATATTGCGAGGTTGATACGGGCTGTACCGAAAATGCCTGTCGTGAGGCCTAGGAGAGTATTTGTAGACCCGCCAAGGAAACCTGTGTCCAAAGTCGCGCCTTTGCCTCCCGGTCCCGTGACACTCGCAGACAATTCCGCGCCCAGCGTGCGGCTGAAATTGCGGTTGGCGACGACGATGCGGGCTTCGATCTCAACCTGCGGCTCAGGCTGGTCGAGAATTGCCACTAATTGGCGGATCGAGTCGATATTTTCACGAACATCCGTGATGATAAGCGAGTTGCTGCGGCTATCGACCTCGATCGAACCGCGCCGCGACAGGCGGCGTTGAATGATCGGGAGAATTCCCGTGCCGCCAGCGCCTCCTGATGCGGGAGCTTTGCTCGTTGTTGAAACAGCGGCAGGAGCAAACGGGTTGAAGCCCCCGGAAAAGCCGTTACCAGCCGAAGTTCCGGCCGTTGCAGTACCGCGAACTATCGAGTCTTTAGCCCTGGCATAGTTAAGACGGATAAATTCGGTAATGAGAGGTGAGTTATCAAGTTGATTGTCACGCTGCTGGCGGATGATCTCGCCTTCGGTCGCGAGTATTTTCGCGTCCGAGATGCGGAGAATGGTACCGTTCACCTGAACGCCCAATCCTTGTGCCCGCAGGACCGAATCGAGTGCGATGTTCCAGGGAACATCGCTGACGTTTACGGTTACCGGGATCGAGCCGACCGATTTATCGATGACGAAATTGATCCCGTACTGCTCGGTGATGTAGTTGAGAATGTCGCGAATGTCCGCATTGACGACATTAAGGTTGATCGGTTCGCCGCGAAATCCGGGGTCGCCGTAAAGTCGGCCCTGTGATTGCGGTGCTACCGTTTGAGCGGCGATCGCGAGGCCTAGAGTGCTTATGATCATTAATGCGATAACCGCTTTTCTGCCGTAACCGCTTAATTTATGAAGAGAATTCATGTTTCCTCCGTTCAGAATCTATCCATTCCTATTTGAAATGGCATTTTGTTAGAAAGCTTTTTTGATTGAGTTGGGCCGGTGGGCCTTGATTTGAAATTTGAAATTTGAAATTTGAAATTCGGAATCAGCGTTTAATTTTTTCGGGCGACCTTGACGGTTTTTTTGCCGGATTTTTTAGTTTTGGCTTTTTCGGCGTCGGTTTGCGGAAGCTGCTTGTTCATCTCGTCAAGCGGCGAAATGATCGGCCCGGCCGGTACGGGTTTAGCGGGAGTGCTGTCAGGACTCGGCTGATAGACCGCTACATTTTCCGGCGGTTTTCCTTCTGTTATGACCGGTGCGGTTCCCTGAACCTCTTCCTTACGCGTGTATGTCCGCAGCGTTTTGTTTTCCACCGATGAAACGAATT
Organism: Pyrinomonadaceae bacterium; assembly: GCA_031389475.1. Taxonomy (GTDB): domain Bacteria; phylum Acidobacteriota; class Blastocatellia; order Pyrinomonadales; family Pyrinomonadaceae; genus OLB17. Next base: position 6,268 of record JANMSP010000548.1, on the reverse strand, counting down.
TGTCCTTGCTGACCTTCACGACGCGGCGGAACACGAGCCGGTTTTCCTCGACCGCGACGAGCTGTCCGTCAAAGAACTTGTCGCCCGGATAAATCGTGTATGAAAGCTTCAGCGGTGTGGCTTCGACCATTGCCGCGTATCCGCGGGGCGTATGGAAGATCCCTATAACCGCTAATTCTTCCAGTGTTAGAACGCTGGTCACTTTCGGCAGCGGCTGATTGCTTGCCGCCGCATCTTCGCGGAGGCGTTTGAAAAAAGTGATCCGCTGATCTATTCCCGGTGTTCCGTAAACGGTCGCCGCGGCCGTGGTCTTTTTTGGTCCGCCGGTACCGATGCTTTTGGTAATCTTGGTTCTCGCCCAGCCCGGTTTGGAAAAAGGATCGCGTTGGGCGTCGGCTTCGACGAAGTGTCCGCTTATCAGCACGAATCCGGCGAGGGCGGTCTTCATTGTCAGGAATCTGAAAATTTTCGATTTGTTCATGGCTTTTTCTCTCTGGTATGGGTTCAAATGGCGTGTGCCTAAAGTTATTTAGCTGGCGGAGCGGCTGCGGGTGCACCTTTGGCGGCAGCGGGTTTTTTACCTTTAGCACCTTTTTTGTCAGGCGCCGCGGGCTGAACGAGAGCGTTCGGGTCCGCGTAATATGCCGTCAGAAGAAACTGCGCGTGCAGCGATTTTTCCGCGGTCTGCTTGTCGAGCTGGTTGACCTTGAAATCGGAGATCGACACGATGCGGGGCATTTTGGCCATTTTCTCGAAAAATGCGCGGAGGTTGTTGAAATTACTGTCAACCTCGACCTCGACCGGCCTTGCCATTATAGTTTCTTGCTGCACATCGGGCCGCTGCGAAAACCGCATGACGACCATTTTCGAATCGATCGCGTTGTCCTGAAGCCCCTGAAGCACATTGGTGATCTCGCCCTGTTCCGGCAGAAGTACCTTTAATTCCTCGTATTCCACGGCTTTGCTTGCGTATAATGCACGGAATTCGTTTATCCGCTGGGTGGCTACCCGAGCCGCTTCGTTCTTGGCTTGCAGTACAGCGATCTCATCGTTCAGCACCTGAACCTCGGCGCGTGTCACGCTCGTAACGAAATACCAAACCGTCAGGTAGAGCAGCGTTGCAATTCCAACCATTAGCAGGAGTTGGAAATGCCATTGTAGGTTTTTGATTTTCTCTATCATTGTAGTGTCCTTCTTTTTGAGGGGATTCAGCGGGTTCGCGGCGGTAAATTCTTAGTTTTTAGCGACTTGTACCGGTTTAGCAGGCTGTCCGGCAACTGGAGCGGCTGCGGTTGCAGGGACCGGATTATTAGCACCGGCGGCCTTGGATGGCGTGTAGGAGGTCTTGATCGTGAAGTTAACGACATTAACCTTGCTTGCATCCGCTCCGGCAGACGGAGTTACCAGATTGTTCGTGACTTCCTGCCGCTGCGTCTCAATGTTGAGGTCTGAGAAAAGGCCGTTCGAGAATTCCAGGCTCCTGCCGAACTGCGTTACCTGTGATTCATCCGGCGAATTGCCCTTGAACTCAAGTTTGCCGCCTTTCTGCTCTACGCTTTGAAGGTAGATGCCGGGAACCATCGCGATCCTGTCACGCATGGCGTCAAGCACCGCGCTCGGGCCGGCTTGCGATTCGCGAAGCTTCTTGATGGCTTCGATGCGGCTGTCGATACTTTGGATCTTGGCCTCAAGTTCCTTCTGCTCCTTCAACACTACTTCAAGCTCGGCGGCTATCTGTTTTTGCTCGACAAGCTGCCGCTCGGCTTCACTTTTCGCCATCGTCGTGCTGATAACGTCCCAACCGATAACGGCCATGAGCAGAAACCCCACCGCCAGTGACATGAGCAGGAGTCGCGATGCGGGGCTGCTTACCTTTCGATCGACGGCCACAACTGCTCCGCCCTGTCTTTCCGTAACCGAATTTAATAGATTTATCTTTAACATTTTAGTTACACTCCCCTCATTGCCAATCCGACGGCAACCGCCATTTCGGGCATAATTTCGCTCAAGTAGTCAGGGTCGAACTTTCTCGCATCGACTTTGATATTTCTGAATGGATCGAGCACTTCGACCGGAAGTTCCAACCGGGCGGAAAGGTCGGCGGCAAGGCCTTTCAGTTTCGATCCGCCGCCGGAGATAAGAATTTTCTGGACTACGGTCTCGTTGTCTTCCGTGGTTGCACGGTAAAAATCGAATGTTTTCTGGATCTCCATCGCGACGATCTCCGTAACATTGTTCATCAGCGGCTCGATCGATTTTTCGTCGACGCCTTCAACGGCTCCGTTGCCGTTCCCGCGTTTCATTGCCTCGGCCTGCTGATAGCTGAGCCCGAGCGAACGCTGCAGGACATCGGTAAATTGGCTTCCGCCGACGGTGATGTCACGTGAGAACAGCGAACGTGTTCCTTTGACGATATTCACGTTCATCGTCGAAGCTCCGATGTTGAGAAGCGTTACGACCTGAGAATCGTTTGGCTGATAATTTACTTCGTAGCAGTTTTGGAGTGCGAATGTGTCCACGTCGATCACGACCGGTTCCATTCCGGCCATTTGGACGGCCTGGCGGAGACTGTCGATCCGGTCGCGTTTGCAGGCGGCGATCAGGACCTGTGTCGAATCCGGCAGTTGGCCGGTTATCTGGTAATCGAGGCTGACATCGGCTAGATCGTAAGGAATATGTTCCTCGGCGTGCCAATCGATTGATTCTTCGAGCTCGTCCTTGCTCATCGAAGGCAGGACGATATTCTTGATGATCACCGAATGGCCGCTAACGCCGGTAACGACCTGCATTGATTGCATTTGATGATTGACGGCCACCTTTTGAATGACATCGGAAACGACGTTCAACTCCATGATCTGGCCATCAATGATGGTATCGTCGGGCAGGCTTTCGAACCCAAGGCCGACCAGACTGAAATTGTCCGCTTTACCTTCTAGCTCGACCATTTTTATCGAACTCGAACCGATGTCCAGACCGGCAACGCTTTTCTTTTTACCGAAACGCATTTTTTCTCACTCCTTTTAGCAATAACGCCAATAACATTTTTTGATTTGTAAGATTTCTATTAAACAGAAACGATTTGGAGGATTTGGCCTTTTTGAAGATATTTGCCACCTTCTGTTTTAACAGCGTAGACAAGACTTTTTAACGGCAGGTCAACTGGTTGCGGCGCCAAAGCACCCGCATCGTTTCAAATATTTATACCGCTTCCGGGCACGGTATCTGGTTGTTGTTTTTATAGAAACCTTTTCGCATAGGGTGGCGAAGGGAAACGACATAAGGTGTCGTCACTCATTTAAGTTACATCAAATGCAAAACCTTTGTCAATAGTTTTTTACAATGTTTAACGCAATATGAATTAAATTCGGTCAAACTGATGCTGCAGAACAATAAAGCTGGTTAGCACGCAGGTAAATAAAGGGCTTCAGTTAGTGGATGCAAAATACAGGAGTATTTACTCACGGCAACCAATTTCATATTTGTTTTGTGTTTTTGATTTGTTTCGTGTAATTCGTGGATAAACTCTTTTTTCTTATCATTGAATGAGCCTGTTAAACGGACTGGAGCGCAAGCGTCCCGCTTGCCAGCGAGTCTTCGAAGCGAACGCCTCTTTACCATTCATATGATTTTCGCGACAACGTAAAGCGTTCGCAGACTCCGCTTGCAAGCGGGACGCTTACGCTCCAGTCTTATTTTAATTCCATTTTCGCCACCGTTTCTAAATGAACTTCGTCCGGCCCATCCGCCAATCTTAAACTTCGGGCGTAGATCCAAAATTGTGCTAATGGGAAATCCTGCGACACGCCGCCTCCGCCGTGTGTTTGAACTGCTCGGTCGATAATTTTCAACGCCATTTGCGGAACAATGGCTTTGATCATCGCGATCTCTTTTCTCGCGGCTTTGTTGCCGACGGTATCCATAAGCCAGGCGGTTTTCAAGACCAAAAGACGTGCCTGATCGATAGCGAGCCGGGCTTCGGCTATCCAGCCTCGAACGACGCCTTGATCTGAGATTGGCTTGCCGAAAGCGATCCGCGATTTTGCACGTTCGCACATTAGTTCCAGCGAACGCTCGGAGCTCCCAATCAGCCGCATGCAGTGATGAACACGGCCCGGCCCCAAGCGGCCTTGGGCAATTTCAAAACCGCGGCCTTCGCCAAGCATTATATTTTCTTTCGGAACACGGACATTATCAAAGGATATTTCCGCATGGCCGTTCGGCGCGTCGTCATAACCGAACACATTCAGCATTCGCTCGACTTTCACGCCGCTGGCATCCATCGGCACTAGAATCATCGACTGCTGCTGGTGCTTCGCGGCATTTTCATCGGTTTTGCCCATGAATATCGCGAGTTTGCAGCGACGGTCGCCGCCGCCGGTCGACCACCATTTGCGGCCGTTCAGAATGTAGTCATCGCCATCGCTCTTTATCGATGCCTGAATATTTGAAGCATCAGATGAAGCAACGTCCGGCTCGGTCATCGAAAAACACGAACGGATTTCGCCGTCGAGCAGCGGTTTCAGCCATTGCTCCTTTTGCCCATCAGTACCGTAAAGATGCAGGACTTCCATATTGCCGGTATCCGGAGCGGAGCAATTGAAAACTTCCGCCGACCAGACGACTCGGCCCATTATCTCCGCAAGCGGAGCGTATTCCAGATTAGACAGCCCCGAAATATCCGGCAAAAACAAATTCCATAATCCTCCGGCCTTTGCTTTCAGCTTCAGATCTTCGATCAATTCCGACGGCTGCCAGCGGTCGCCTGAATTTATCTCGTCCGAGAAAACCGATTCGTTCGGATAAATGTGAGCATCCATAAACCGTCGCAAACGGTCCTGCATTTCGACGGTTTTTGCCGAGCTATTGAAATCCATCCACACAAAATAACATACAAAGCAAAAATTTTATTTCATTGGCGTCACAATCTGTGATTTACTGTTTGCTGTTATTGGCCCGAATCACGTTCCAACAATCATCCGGTAGCACCGGAAATGGAGAATAAAATGAAAATACTTTTCGCAATTGCCTTTGCCGCGATTCTATTCACGGCCGGAACCGTTTCCGCACAGGAGGACATTACAAAGGAAATTACGGTCTCCGGCGAAACCGGCTTGCAGTGGGTGAACACCGGATTGACGGTCGCCGCCGGCGATACAGTTCGCCTCGACGCAAAAGGCCAGGTCGATGTCGGCGGAACGTGGGGCATTCACGGGCCCGAAGGCACAACAAAATTCTCAGAGCAGCCTCCGGGATACTACCCGCTCGAATCTAAAATGCGTTACGGCCTTGTGGCCCGCATTACGCCCGCCCCGTCGAAAAAACCGCAGCCGACACAAACCTGGATCTACGGCGAGAAAAAAGAAGCCGTTGCCGCCAGAAGCGGCACTTTGTGGCTGACGGTAAATGACGACGCTCCGGAAGGTAATGAAGGGGAATTTGTAGTTACGGTCACGATTACAAAGAAGAAAAAATGATCTGTTTCTTGTGCGGTTGAATAGTGATGCTAAACTGTTCGGATGAACGCCGAAGCACAGCCAGTCCGCGATGGCGAGGAACTGGATCAGGAAAAGCTTGCCGCATATCTGCAATCACGGATGCCGGACAAAACGTCAGGCTTCGAGATTTTGCAGTTCCCTGCCGGCTCCTCGAATCTGACATATTTGGTCCGGTTCGGAGACGGTGAGTTCGTCCTTCGCCGTCCGCCTTTCGGCAACACGATAAAGACTGCTCACGACATGAGCCGCGAGTTTCAGGTTTTGACGAAGCTCTCAAAGGTTTACAAACCAGCGCCGAAACCGCTGCTTTTCTGCGATGACGAAAGCGTGATCGGTTCAGAATTCTACCTAATGGAACGCCGCAAAGGGCTGATAATTCGCGGCCGCGTTCCCACGAAAAATAATTTGGACACGCTCGGAAACTCCCGCGATCTGCGTATTACGGTTTGCGAATCGTTCATTAAAAATTTAGCCGATCTACATGCTCTCGATTACAGATCCGCCGGACTCGGCGATCTCGGCAAGCCCAACGGCTACAATCGCCGCCAGGTCGAAGGCTGGTCGAAACGTTATTTCAATGCCAAAACCGGCGATCAACCCGATCTCGAAAAAACCATCGTCTGGCTGAATGATAATACTCCCGCCGAATCCGGCGCCGCTCTGATCCACAACGATTATAAATTCGACAACATCATGCTCGACCCCGATGATCTGACAAAGATCAACGCCGTGCTTGATTGGGAAATGGTAACCGTCGGCGACCCTTTGATGGA